>JAJZUN010000541.1 GCA_021848555.1 Pseudomonadota bacterium
TCACGATCTTTAATTACGCCCGCGCGGACATCTTACTCAATGCGGAATACGAACTGGGGCAGGACACCAAGGACTCGGCCTATTTCACCTCGGCCAACCGCGGCAAGAAATCGATCACGCTCAACATCTCCCAGCCCGAGGGACAGAAGCTCGTGCGCGAGCTCGCGCGCGTGTGCGACGTGTTGATCGAGAACTACAAGTTCGGCGATCTCGCGCGCTACGGCCTCGCCTACGACGACCTGAAACAAATCAATCCACGCCTGATCTACTGCTCGGTCACGGGTTTCGGCCAGACCGGCCCCTACCGCGAGCATCCCGGCTACGACTTCATGATCCAGGGCATGGGCGGCATGATGAGCGTCACCGGCGAACCCGACGGCGACCCGAAGGAAGGAAAAGCGGGAGGAGGCCCGCAGCGCGCCGGCGTGCCGGTGGCCGACATCATCACCGGCATGTACGCGAGCATCGCGATCTGCGCCGCGATTGCCCACCGCGCCGAGACCGGCGTCGGCCAGCAGCTCGATCTCGCGCTGCTCGATTCGCAGATCGCGCTGCTCGCCTACCAGAACACCAATTACTTCGCCACGGGCAAGCCGCCCAAGCGCATCGGCAACCTGCATCCGAACATCGTGCCCTACCAGCCGTTCCGCACCCGGGACGGCAACGTGATCCTCGCCTGCGCCAACGACAACCTGTACCGCAAGTTCTGCCACGCGGCAGGATGCCCCGAGCTCGCCGAGGACGCGCGTTTCGCCTCGAACGGCAAGCGCGTCGAGAACCGCGCCGAGATGACGCGCCTGCTGCAGGAGGTCATGGGCAAACGCAGCACGCGTGAATGGGTGGAACTGCTCGAGGGCGCAGGCATACCGAACGGTCCGATCAACGATCTCGGCCAGGTGTACGAAGAGCCGCAGGTGAAGGCGCGCGGCATCAAAGTCGAGCTCGAGCATCCGGTCGCAGGCAAGCTGCCGACGGTCGCAAGCCCGATGCGCTTTTCCGCCACGCCGGTAGAGTACAAGCTCGCGCCGCCGCTGCTCGGCCAGCATACCGAGGAAATCCTGCGCGGCCTGCTGGGCCTGGACGACGCGGCGATCGCCAAATTGCGCGCCGAGGGCACGATCTAGGCGGCGCGGCCATCCTGCGCCGCCAGTTCTCCTACCAGAGACTGAGCAGCATTTTCCCCGCCAGTCCGTACAGCAGCAGCGCGAACACCTGCTTCAGGCGCCTGGTCGGCAGGCGGTGCGCCGCGGCGGCGCCCAAGGGCGCAGTCAATACGCTCGCGAGCGTGATCCCGAGCACGGCTGGCAGATAGACATAGCCGAGGCTGTGCGTCGGCAGGCCGCTTTGCCCCCAGCCCGACACGATGAAGCCGACGCTGCCCGCAAGCGCGATCGGAAAACCGACGATCGCCGCCGTGCCTATCGCCTGCAGCATGGGCACATTGCAGTAAAGCGCGAAGGGAATGGTGAGGAAGGCGCCGCCCAGAGCGGCGAGGGAGGAAACAAAGCTGATCGCCAGTCCCACCAGCGTCGTTCCCACAACGCCAGGCAGCGCGCGCGTAGGCTTGGGCTTGCGATCGATCAGCATGTTGGTCGCGGCGAAAAATACGACGACCGTGAACATGGCGGCGAACAGCTGCGTCGAAATCCAGACGGTAAGACTCGAACCGAGCAGGCCGCCGACGAGGATGCCCGGCGTCAGCGCCAGCGCCAGGTCCCAGCGCACGGCGCCGCGGATGGCGTGGGCGCGCATGCTGGAGACCGAAGTCAGCAGGATCGTCGCCATGCCCGAGCCCACGGCAAGGTGCAGGATATGCTCCCGCGGCAGCCCCTGGGCCTCGAACAGCATCACCAGCAGAGGCACGATGATGGCGCCGCCGCCTATGCCGAGCAGCCCGGCAAAGAAACCTACCGCCGCGCCGATCGCAGCATAGCCTAGCCACCATTCCATCAGCTAGCCACCGGCCGCAAGCAGCAGTTCGGCGACTTCGACGAAACCTGCGCCGCTGCGCCCCGTGGTGACGTAGGCCGGCGCGTCGGCGAGACGCGTGCCGAAATCGGCGACATTGGCCACGCCCACCGCATGGGTGAAGAAGCGGAACATCGGCGCATCGTTGGGCGAATCGCCGACGAACAGGTAGTGCGCCTGCGTGCGCGCGAGGTCGACGCCGTAGCGCTCCTGCATCAGCGTACGCGTCATGCCCAGCTTGTCGTATTCTCCGAACCAGCCGTTGACATGAATGGAGCTGATTTTCGCCGTCATGCCGGCCGCGTGCATCAACGCGACGATGCGGTCGACTGCGTCAAACGGCAGGCGCGGCACATCCTCGCAGAAATCGATCGCGAGATCGGCCTCGCGATAGTGCTGGTCCGAGGCAAGCGCGCAGCCCGGCACTTCGCGCAGGATGCGCTCGCGCACGGCGGTCATTTTGTCGCGGTTGGCAGCGCGCGTTTGCGCATCGAACAGGAAGCGCTGCACCAGTTTCCTGCGCGCGCCGTCGTAATAGAAATAGAAGGCGCCGTTCTCGCCCACCACCGCGTCCACCGGCCACATGCGCGCGATATGATCGCACCAGCCCGCCGGCCGGCCGGTGATCGGAACCACCAGCTTGCCCGCCGCATGCAGCCGCTCCAGCGCAGCATAAGCGTGCGCGGTGAGCTTGCCCTCGCTCGTGAGCGTGTCGTCGATATCGCAGAACACGCCGCGTATATCCCGCAACAGCGCGGCGGGCAGCGCCGCGAGCGCTTTCATCCTGCTTCCGCCATGCGTTCGGCGACGCGCTTGCGCTGCGCCGCGCTCATGTGCAGGCCGCACTTGGTGCGCCGCCACAGCACGTCATCGCCGGAGCGCGCCCACTCGTGCTCGATCAGATAATCCAATTCGCGCTCGTACAGCCCGCCGCCGAAGTCTTCCCCCAGGTCTTCCTCGCATTTCGCGGTGTCGAGTATCTTTCCAGCGAGCGTGCCGTGGCGGCGCAACAGACGCGCCAACCAGTGCGGATCCAGTCCGGGATAGCGCGCGCGGTACTCCGCCAGCACCGCGAGATAAGCGCGGCCGCCGAAATCGCCGCCGGGCAGCGCCTCGGCATGCGTCCAGGGGCGGTGCGCCGGAACCCAGCGCGCGAGCCTTTGCAGCGCATGCTCGGCGAGCTTGCGGTAAGTGGTGATCTTGCCGCCGAAAACGGACAGCAGCGGCGGACCGTTTTCGTCCAGCAGCAGCACGTAATCGCGCGTAATGGCCGAAGGGTCCGCCTTGCCGTCGTCGTACAGCGGCCGCACGCCGCTGTAGCTCCACACGACCTGATCTGGCGTAACCGTGCGCGCGCTGTAGCGGCTCGCCGCCGCGCACAGATACGCAATCTCGCCGGGCGAGATCGCG
>JAJZUN010000542.1 GCA_021848555.1 Pseudomonadota bacterium
CGGCAGCCGCCATGGCCGAAGACAAGAGCATCCGCTGGGATAAGGGCGTGTGCCGTTACTGCGGCACCGGCTGCGGCGAGCTGATCGGCGTGAAGGACGGCCGCGTGGTCGCGATGCAGGGCGACCCGGACGCGCCGGTCAACAAAGGGTTGAATTGCATCAAGGGCTATTTTCTCGCCAAGATCCAGTACGGCAAGGACCGGCTCACGCGCCCGCTGCTGCGCATGAAAAACGGCAAGTTCGACAAGAACGGAGAGTTCGCGCCGGTTAGCTGGAAGCAGGCCTTCGACATTATGGAAGAGAAGTGCAAGGCTGCACTGAAAGCGAAAGGTCCGACTTCGGTCGGCATGTTCGCATCCGGCCAATGGACCATCTGGGAGGGCATCGCCGGCGCCAAGTTCATGAAGGCGGGACTGCGCTCCAACAACATCGACCCCAACGCGCGCCACTGTATGGCCTCGGCGGTCGCCGGCTTCATGCGCACCTTCGGCATCGACGAGCCGATGGGCTGCTACGACGACCTCGAGCACGCCGATGCATTCGTGCTGTGGGGCGCGAACATGGCCGAGATGCACCCGATCCTGTGGTCGCGGCTCACCGACCGGCGGCTCACCGCCAAGCAGGTCACGGTCGCCGTGCTCTCGACCTTCTCCAACCGCAGCTGCGAACTGGCGGATCTCGAGCTGATCTTCAAGCCGCAGACCGATCTCGCGATCCTGAACTATATTTGCAATTACATCATCCAGTCGGGCAGCGTGAACGGGGACTTCGTCAAGAAGAACGTCAACTTCGCCAAAGGGGTCACCGACATCGGCTACGGCCTGCGCCCCAACCATCCGCTGGAGCAGGCGGCCAACAACAACGGCTACCCGGGCGCCGACGGCAAGCCCAAGGGCGACCCGAATGCGGCAAGCCCGATGACATTTGACGAGTTCAAACAATTCGTGTCGGATTACACCGCCGACAAGGTTTCCGCGCTTACCGGCGTGCCGAAGGACAAGCTCGAAGCGCTCGCCAAGCTCTACGCCGACCCCAAGACCAAGGTGGTGTCGTACTGGACCATGGGCTTCAACCAGCACACGCGCGGCACCTGGGTCAACAATATGGTCTACAACGTGCACCTGCTCACCGGCAAGATTGCCGAACCCGGCAATGGACCGTTCTCATTGACCGGCCAGCCTTCGGCGTGTGGCACCGCGCGCGAGGTGGGCACCTTCGCGCACCGGCTCCCCGCCGATATGGTGGTAATGAACCCCAAGCACCGCGAAATCGCCGAGCAGATATGGAAGCTGCCAGCGGGAACGATCCCGGGGAAACCGGGCTTCCACGCCGTGTTGCAGGACCGGATGCTGAAGGACGGTAAGCTCAACTTCTACTGGACTTTGTGCACCAACAACATGCAGGCCGGCCCGAACCTGACCCAGGAGCGTTATCCGGGCTTCCGCAATCCCGAGAACTTCGTCGTGGTCTCCGATGCGTATCCGACCGTCACCGCGATGGCCGCCGACCTGATCCTGCCCGCCGCGATGTGGGTGGAGAAGGAAGGCGCCTACGGCAACGCCGAGCGGCGTACCCAGTTCTGGCGCCAGCAGGTGAAAGCGCCGGGCGAGGCGAGGTCCGATTTGTGGCAGATCGTCGAGTTCTCCAAGCGCTTCAAGGTCGAGGAAGCCTGGGGTGAAGAGCTGGTCGCGAAGATGCCCGAGGTCCGCGGCAAGACGCTGTTCGACGTGCTGTTTGCCAACGGCGAAGTCAACAAGTATCCGCTCAATGACCTGCAAAAAGGATTCGAGAACGACGAGTCGAAGCACTTCGGTTTCTACCTGCAGAAAGGCTTGTTCGAGGAGTACGCCAAATTCGGTCGCGGGAAGGCGCACGATCTGGCGGAGTTCGACCTGTACCACAAGGCGCGCGGGTTGCGCTGGCCGGTGGTTGACGGCAAGGAAACGCTGTGGCGCTTCCGCGAGGGCTACGACCCCTACGTGAAGAAGGGCGAAGGCATCCGCTTCTACGGCAAGCCTGACGGCAAGGCGGTGATATTCGCGCTGCCCTACCAGCCGCCGGCGGAATCGCCCGATGCCGAGTACGACTTGTGGCTCGCTACCGGGCGCGTGCTCGAACACTGGCATACCGGCACCATGACGCGGCGCGTGCCCGAGCTTTATCGCGCGTTTCCGGACGCCTGGGTGTTCATGCACCCCAAGGACGCCGAAAAACGGGGCCTGAAGCGCGGCGATGCCGTGAAAGTGGCGAGTCGCCGCGGCGAGATGGTGACCAAGGTCGAGACGCGTGGCCGCAACAAGGTGCCCGAAGGCCTGGTGTTCGTCCCGTTCTTTGACGAAAGCCGGCTGGTGAACAAGCTCACGCTCGACGCCACCTGCCCGATCTCGAAAGAGACCGACTTCAAGAAGTGCGCGGTGAAGATCGTAAAAGCCTGAGGGGTGAGGCGAGAGGCATGAAATGGCAACGGCGCGCCCACACCTAGACCCGTGACGAAGCCAATGGAAGGCGACAGTCAATTCAAAGCCGCGGCGCGCCGGCAGTTCCTGTTCGACGCCGCGAAGCTCGCGTGCGGCGCAGGCATGCTTGGGGTCGGACTCGGGTTTTACGCGACACAGGCCGGCGCATTGCCTCTAACCGCGATCCGCCCGCCGGGCGCGCCTGCCGAGCCGGAATTCCTCGGCGCCTGCATCCGCTGCGGCATGTGCGTACGCGATTGCCCGTACCATATCCTCGATCTCGCCCGGGCGGGGCAGGACATCGCCACCGGCACGCCATATTTCACCGCGCGCAGCGGCCCGTGCGAAATGTGCGAAGACATTCCGTGCGTGAAAGCGTGCCCTACCGACGCGCTCGATCACGAATTGAAGGATATCGGCAAGGCGCGCATGGGCCTGGCCGTGCTGGTCGATCACGAAACCTGCCTCAATTACCTCGGTTTGCGCTGTGACGTCTGCTACCGGGTGTGTCCGCTGATCGACAAGGCCATCACGCTCGAGCCGCAGCACAACGCCCGCACCGGCAAGCACGCCTTGTTCATCCCGACGGTGCACTCCGATCGGTGCACCGGCTGCGGCAAATGCGAGCAGGCGTGCGTGCTCGATGCCGCGGCGATCCGCGTGCTGCCGCGCCGCTTGGCGAGAGGCGAGCTTAGCGCGAACTACCGCCTTGGTTGGGTAGAGAAGAAGAAGGCGGGCAAACCGCTCATCGAGGGTATCATCGACCTGCCCGACCGCATGCCGGAGACCACCAAATGAAACAGGGTGTCGGCGCCGAAGCGATCCGCGCCAAAGGCTGGCTCGCCGCGCACCGGTGGCTGCTCGCGCGCCGGATCACGCAGTTCGCGGTGCTCGCATTGTTCCTCGCCGGTCCGTGGCTC
>JAJZUN010000543.1 GCA_021848555.1 Pseudomonadota bacterium
GACGCTGGTGCGCCTGCACGGCATGGGCGCGCGCGCGCCGATCACCGGGATCACGCTGATCGCCGGATTTGCCAGCACTGTCGGCTGGCCTTTGAGCGCTTTTCTGTCGGCGCACTTCGGCTGGCGTGCCTGCTGCCTGACCTGGGCGGTTATTCATATTCTGCTGGCCCTGCCGATTAATCTCCTGGTCATCCCGAAAGAGGAGAGACGGCCGACAGAACGGAGGGACAAAGCGGTCGGCGCTGCAGCTAAGGTTTCTGCGCCTGCGCCAGCGCCAGTCCGTGCCTCGATCTTGCTGGCGATGTTTTTCGCCAGCACCGCTTTCATTACTTCGGCGATGGCGGCGCATCTGCCCGGGCTGCTGGTCGCTACCGGTGTGACGACCGCTATCGCTGTCACCGCCGGTGCCTTGCTCGGCCCGGCGCAGGTCGCGGCGCGGATTGCCGAATTCGGCATCGCGCAACGCTACAGCATCCATCCGCTGATCACGGCGCGCATCGCCACTGCGCTGCATCCGGTGGGGGTGGCCCTGATCGCGCTGCAATTCGGCACGCCGGTGGGCGCTTTCGGCTTCGCGATGCTGCACGGCGCCGGCAACGGCATGATCACTATTGCCAAGGGGACGCTGCCGCTCGCGCTGTTCGGACCCACGGGTTACGGCGAGCGCACCGGCCTCTTGTCGGTCGTCGCGCGCGGCATGCAGGCGCTGGCGCCATTCGCTTTTGGCCTGATTCTCGATGCGTGGGGTGCGGCAGGCGCGCTGACGGTCTCGGCAGCGCTGTCGCTCATCGCGCTGGGGACGCTGCTCGCTTTGCGCAGCGGAGGCGATGCAAAGGGCACAGGCTAGCCGACGCCGGTGCGAGCCGGAGCGGCAATTGCGCCGTTCCGTGGCTCTGGTAAACGTCGGCAAGCGGTGCCCGGCCTGTGGAAAGCCAGGAGCAAGAGTCGTCGATTTCTCTTGACTAGATATATCTGTCTTGGTATATATTCGCATGTCCCCGATTCCTCCGAGCCTGTCCCGCGAAAAACCGCTGCACTGGGTGGCATCGTCGAAAAAGGACTACTTGAGTTTCCCGGCCGCGGTGCAGGACGAAATGGGCTATGCGCTCGGACTGGCTCAGCTTGGCGCCAAGCACCCGAACGCTAAGCCCTGGAAAGGCGAGGGGCCGGGGATTCTGGAAATCGTCGAGGATTTTCGCGGCGACACTTATCGCGCGGTCTATGCGGTGCGCTTTGCCGAGGTGGTGTACGTGTTGCACGCTTTCCAGGAGAAATCGAAGCAAGGTATCAAGACGCCGCAAACAGACGTGAAGTTGATAGCAGAACGGCTCAAACGCGCCCAGGCCGATTACGAAAGCAGAGGCAAACCATGACCAGGATTACCCGCGGAAGCACCAACGTCTTCGCCGATTTGGGCTACGCTGACGCCGCTGAACGGCAGACCAAGACGCGCCTCGCGCTGGCCGTCAATGAACTGCTCAAGGCGCGCAAGCTCAAACAACGCGAAATCGCCGCCCTGCTCGGCGTGCCGCAACCCAAAGTCTCGGCGCTGAAGAACTACCGCCTCGATCAGTTTTCCATCGAACGCCTGATGGAATTCCTCACCGCCCTCAATCAGGACGTGGAGATCACGATTCGGCCGCGCGCTAAAACCAGCGGGACCGGACATATTTCGGTGCTGGCGGTGCGGCAAGCGCATAGCCCTGCGGCCCCGCCGCGCCCAGCTGCGCCGCCATTCCGTCAGCCGTATCCACCCCCAGTCGTCAAACATCGGCGGTCAGATTGACTTCTGCGTGAGTTTCCTTCGCCCGGTTTCGGCTATCTTGGACAGCAGTGACGTCTTTTAGTAACTTCAATGCGAGCCGATAACCGATAACCGTGTCGCTCGGCGGTGTCTTCATCTTGCTGCTATGCTTCGATGTAGCCATGATGCGAACCTCCTTATAGGTTGCGTTGTGGTCAGGTCGGCCGGGTGTTGACGCGCCCGGTTCGACCGCTTCCCGGTGAACCGCACCGGATACGGTAAGAGCTCAAGTCACTTCAATCTCGGCGCGCCGGCCGAGCGCGGCGAGGGCGCGCTCGAGCGTCGGGACCTTGGTCGGGTGCTTCGGATCGAGCATGCGCCGCGCCTCCTTCTCGTTCACCTGCATGCGCCGGGCAAACTCGGATTTGGAGATTCCCGATTCACGCAGGGCGATGTAGACCGCAGCTTTCAAAGCGGTGGTAATTGGCGTCGTGGCAAGCCGCTCGCCGCGTTTCGGTTGCGACGGCGCGGGAATATCCAGATCGTCCTCGATTCGGCCTTCTATTGCGGCCTGCAGCGCACCCTCTGCTTCGGCGAGCGCTTCAGCAGTGGTCTCGCCTTGGGTGATGGCTTCCGGAATGTCGCGGCAGGTGACGACATAGCCACCGGCCTTGCGATCGGGCATGAGCTTGACGGGGTAGGTGAATCGGAGCATAGGGCAGTCCTTCTCAAATGTCCTTCTCGGTAAGCCCGAGCTGCTTGAGCATCGCGTGATACGTGCCTGTCTTCAGTTCATCCTTCGGATTGCGCACCACGGTGCGCGCGGCGCCGACGATCAGGACGCCGTGTGACCCCTTACCCCGATCCGGTCGCCATTCGAAGGGAAGGGCATTTCGCTTCGCGTACTTCTGAACCCGGCGGATGAATTCGTTTCCACGCATCGCTATTTTCCAGTGTCGGACAATAATGTCCGAATGTCAAGGATTATCCTACGGCGCTCTTAAGCGGAATAACCTCGGCGCCTTTGTCCTCGGGCTGCGCCGCGGCGAACATCGCCGCAGTGGCTTTTGCTACGGACTCCCGCACAGGGTCGAGATCGAGCCAGGTATAGACCATGGTGGCATCAATGGTCTGATGAGCGAGGCTGTCCTGAATGACCCGCAAGCTTGAGCCCTGCCTGATCTGCCAGCTCGCCAGGGTGCGCCGCAGGTCGTGCAGGCGAAGGTTCTGCAGTCCGGCGCGTTTAAGGATTTGGTACCACACCTTTTTCGGCTCGACCATGTAGCCGCGTTCGCCTACACCGGGAAAAACGAACTTTGCCTGACGTTCCCGCATTCGGATTGCAGCCTGATACTGCTCGGTCGCGCGCTTACCCTCTCGCGCCGGCGGCTCGATTGGCTTGGAGGCGAGGCTGTCGAAGTGGTCCCTTCGATCCTGCAAAAGCGCGACCGCCTCGTCGATCAACGGCAGGCGCAGGTCTTCTTTGGTCTTGCTCTTTTCCCTCGGGATAAACCATTCGCCCTGCCCATGCTCGAGCTTCAGCTCGCGTGACGCGCGCAGATGCGGCAGGCCGCGCTGGTTCAGCGCAGCATGAGAGCGGGCCGAGGCTCATGCTTCTCCAACCAT
>JAJZUN010000544.1 GCA_021848555.1 Pseudomonadota bacterium
ATGCCCATGTTCATCGACGGGTGGTAGCCCATCATCGGCACCATGGACATCGACTCCACTCCCGCGGCGATCATCACCTCGGCCTGGCCGACGCGGATGCGGTCGGCCGCCATCGCGATCGCGGTGATGCCCGAAGCGCAGTAGCGGTTGACGGTCACGCCGCCCACGGTCTGCGGCAGGCCGGCGAGCAGCACCGCCATGCGCGCCACGTTGAGCCCCTGCTCCGCTTCCGGGAACGCGCAGCCGACGATGGCATCCTCGATCAGCTTCGCGTCGAGCCCCGGCACCTGGGACACGGCGGACTGGATCGCGCGCACCAGCAGGTCGTCCGGGCGCACGTGTTTGAACATGCCGCGCGGCGCTTTGCCTATGGGGGTCCGGGTCGCGGCGACGATATAAGCGTCCTGCAATTGTTTGGTCATTTCAGTTCTCCAATAAGGGCATGGTTCAGTTACGCACCGGTTTGCCGTTCTGCATCATGCCCATGATGCGTTCCTGGGTCTTGGGATGCTCCAGCAGTTCCATGAACGCCTTGCGCTCGAGGTCCAACAGCCACTGCTCGCTCACCAGCGAGCCCGCCTCCACTTCGCCACCGCAGACGATCTCCGCGATCATGGCGCCGAGCTTGTAGTCGTGCGCCGAAATGAAGCCGCCGTCGCGCATGTTCACCAGCTGCGCCATGATGGTGGCCATGCCATAGCGCCCGGCCACCGGCACCAGCGCGCACAAAGGCGGCCGGTAACCGGCATCGGCGAGCGCGCGCGCCTCGACCTTGGCCACATGCAGCAACTCGTAGGCGTTGAACACGATGATGTCGCCGGCGGCGAGGTAGCCCATCTTCTTTGCCTCCAGCGCCGACTTGGACACGGCGGCGGTGGCCGGACTCATGAAGTAATTCTTCAGGAACTGCAGCAGGTCGTTGCCCTTGGCGTCGGCCGCCGCGCGCAGCGCCGCTTCCTTCAGGCCGCCGCCCGAGGGAATCAGGCCGACGCCGACTTCGACCAGCCCGATGTACGATTCGAGCAAAGCCACGCGCTTCGCCGTATGCAGCAGCAGTTCGCAGCCGCCGCCCAGCGCCAGGCCCGAGACCGCGGCCACCACCGGTACATTGGCGTATTTCATCGCCTGCAGCGCCTGCTGCAGCGCGACCACAGCGGGCTCGATCGCCTTGACCCCGCCCGACATGAACAGCGGCAACATGGCTTGCAGATCGGCGCCGACCGAGAACGCGCCGCCGGCGGCCGCATCGGCGCTCCACAGCACTAGGCCTTGGTAGTTCTTCTCGGCCTCTTCCAGCGCTTTCGCCAGGCCGGTGATCACGCCGGGGCCGATAGCGTGCATCTTGGTTTTCAGCGACAAAATCAGCACCTCGTCGCCCTGGTGCCAGATGCGCACCGAGTCGTCTTCGAACACCGTGGTTCCCGCCGTGCTGCCGTCGGCTGCGGCGGCTCCCGCAAGCGGGGCGCGGAACACCTGGCGCTGATACACCGGCAGCACGGACCGCGGGACATTGGTCTTCTTCGCCGGCGACCAGGAACCCTCGGGGGCGTGCACGCCGCTGCGCCCGTCCGACACCCAGGCCGGCAGCGGCGCGTTGCACAGCGTCTTGCCGGCTTCGATGTCTTCCTTGATCCAGCCGGCAATCTGCTGCCAGCCGGCAGTCTGCCAGGTCTCGAACGGGCCGACGCTCTGGCCAAAACCCCAGCGCATGGCGAAATCGACGTCGCGCGCGTTGTCGGCGATCGCCTCCAGATGCACCGCGATGTAATGGAACACGTCGCGGAATATCGCCCACAGGAACTGCGCCTGCGGGTTCTTCGATTCGCGCAGGGTCTTCATGCGCTTGGCCGGATCCTTTTCCTTCAGTATGCGCGCGACCAGGTCGTCCGCCTTGCCGCCGCCGGCGCCGTATTCACCGCTGGCGAAGTCCAGGCGCTGGATGTCCTTGCCCACTTTCTTGTAGAAACCGGCGCCGGTCTTCTGGCCCAGGGCGCCCACCTGCACCAGTTTGGCCAGAACCTCCGGCGTGCGGTAGACCGCCGCGAACGGGTCGTCAGGAAGCGTGTCCTGCATGGTCTTGATCACATGGCCCATGGTATCGAGGCCCACCACATCCGCGGTGCGGAAGGTGCCCGACTTGGCGCGACCGAGCTTGGCGCCGGTGAGATCGTCGACCACGTCGCAGGAAAGGCCGAACTTCTCCGCCTCGTGGATGGTCGCGAGCATGCCGAATATGCCGACCCGGTTGGCGATGAAGTTGGGGGTGTCTTTCGCCCGCACCACGCCCTTGCCCAGCGTGGTGGTGAGGAAACTTTCGAGTTGATCCAGGATCGCAGGCGAGGTCGCCGCCGTCGGGATCAGTTCGACCAGATGCATGTAGCGCGGCGGGTTGAAAAAATGCACGCCGCAGAAGCGCGCCTTCAAAGCCGCGTCGAAACCTTCCGACAGCTTGGTGATCGACAGGCCGGAGGTGTTGGACGCGAAAATCGCGTTCGGAGCGATGAACGGCGCGACCTTCTTGTACAGGTCGTGCTTCCAATCCATGCGCTCGGCGATCGCCTCGATGATCAGATCGCAGCCCTTGAGCGCTTCGAGGTGGTCTTCGTAGTTGCCGACTTCGATATGCACCGCCTCGTCCTTGTTGCCGAGCGGCGCGGGGTTCAATTTCTTCAGGTTTTCGATGGCACGCAACACGATGCCGTCCTTGGGCCCGACCGAAGCCGGCAGGTCGAACAACACCACGGGCACCCGCGCGTTGACGCAATGGGCGGCGATCTGCGCCCCCATCACGCCGGCGCCGAGGACAGCGACTTTCTTGACGATGAAATTGCTCACGGTAGTCCTTTCCTAGCAGTGCGTTAGAACAGTTCAGCTTCGAGGTCGAGCAGATTCGCCGCGCCCGAGCGCGCCTGGCGGATCAGCATCGCGGTTTCCGGCAGCAGCCGGGCGTAATAAAAGCGGGCCGTGGCAAGCTTGGCCTTGTAGAAGCCGTCGCCGCTATCTTGTTTCGCCAGCGCGATTTTCGCCATGCGGGCAAAGAAGTAGGCATACACCAGATGGCCGACCACGCGCAAATAGGGAACAGCCGCGGCGCCGACCTCATCCGGGTTCTTGAACGCCTTCATGCCGATTTCCATGGTCAGCTTGGTGAGCTTGCCGCCGAGTTCGCCCAGCGGCGTGACGAATTCGGACAGCGCCTCGTCGGTGCCGTTCTCCTCGACAAAGGACTGGACCAGCGCGCCGAATTTCTTCAGCTTGGCGCCGTTGTCCATCAGCACCTTGCGTCCCAGCAGGTCGAGCGACTGGATGGTGTTGGTGCCTTCGTAGATCATGTTGATGCGGGCGTCACGCACATACTGCTCCATGCC
>JAJZUN010000005.1 GCA_021848555.1 Pseudomonadota bacterium
CGGCGCTCGGGCTTACCTACTCCGCCCAGATCATCCAAAGCCCATACGCGGACGACGTTTCCTCGTGACGGAATCACTTCCTTGCTACTGAGGAGCACCGAATCCCCGGTGTTCCTGACGTGGCAAGGAGGTTCACATGGAAACAGATAGTTCTTTTTCTCGATTCGATGCCTACGAAAGGGTCACGAATGAGATTATTAGGGCGATTGAAGCCGGCGCCGGCGAGTACCGGATGCCGTGGCATCACGGAAGCCACCTGCCCAGAAACGCAGGCACGAAACTTCCATATCGAGGCGTAAATCTGATCGCTCTCGGTTCAGCCGCTCGCGTCCGCGGCTTCCAGTCGTCTTTCTGGGCGACCTATCGCCAGTGGGGCAAACTTGGCGCCCAGGTGCGGCGCGGAGAGAAAGCTTCCGTCATCGTGTTTTATAAGCGCGAGGAGGCGGATCAAAACGAAGAGGATGATGACACGAAACGCAATCGAGTGGTCATTCGCGGGTCATTTGTTTTCAACGCCAGTCAAGTCGATGGCTGGCACCAAGAAGCCGCAACGCACGAGGACACAATCGAGCACCTCGACACGGTGGAATCGTTCATTAGCTCCCTTGGTGCAACCATTCGATACGGTGGCGATGCGGCCTATTACCACAAGCCCCTGGACCAAATCCGCATGCCGACCCGGCAGCAGTTTGCCGGCGCTAACGCTCGTACGGCAGCCGAAGCGTTTTATTCGGTCTTGCTTCACGAGTTGGTGCATTGGTCAGGCCACCCAAAGCGCCTCAATCGCGATCTCTCAGGACGGTTCGGTACCAGCGCCTACGCTATGGAGGAATTGATAGCCGAACTTGGTGCCGCCTTTCTGTGCGCCGACCTTGGTATCAGTGTTCACCCGAGACGTGACCACGCCGCCTATGCCGCCAGTTGGCTTCTGGTGCTGCGCCGGCAGAAAACGGCCATTGTCACGGCGGCAGGTACGGCGACAACCGCTTGTCGATACCTTCGGGAAATTTCCCTCGAAAAGCAGCGCGCGGCGTGATCGAATCGAGCCGTTAGATAGCCCGACCCTCGTTGGTCGGGTTTTCTTTCTCCCGGAATTCCACGGTCGCGAGGCTATATTAAAGAATCTTGCCAGATTGCCGCGACCGGATGCATCAGAATCTTATCTTAAGGTTGTGGCGCTGGCCCCTGCGGACGGCCTATAGAAATCCTGGCAGCGTTGGAGTAAGGTAATGTCGCCTAAACGAAGAGGTGGATCATGATTGCGATTCGGGGTCTTCTGTTTGTCGCGTGTTGTCTGGTTGCCGGCGCATTGCTAGCGGGTGATATTCCAGACTTGAATAAGACTCCTGGTGCCGTCAGAGCAGGGCTGACCAAAGACAAGATTTGCTCGATCAAATGGGGCAAGGATGCGCGGCACGTTACCCCTGCCATGAAGCGGCAGGCGTTTGAACTCTATGGATATACAGGCAACGACGATCCAAAGTGCGTGCCGGCGGGCAACCGACGCTGCGAGATCGACCATTTAATCAGTAGAGAACTCGGGGGCGCTGATGAGGTTAAGAATCTGTGGCCGCAGGCATACGGCACGAGCCCCTGGAATGCCGTCCTTAAGGACAAACTTGAGAATCGTCTTCATAAGGAAATGTGCGCCGGGAAAATATCTCTGAAGGCTGCTCGGGACATGCTGGTGAACGATTGGAGAATTGCCTACAAGGAATACTATGGTGAGCCTTAAATCGTGAGAAAGCGCCGTACAAATGCCGATCGGCTCTGCGATGCGCTGAACGATATGGGAATCCGCGCAACGAATCTCGGGGGCACTCCAAGGACGCTAACTAAAGTGCGAACCCCTCAGTTAGTCGAGAAAACGCGCCGACGCGCATTGAAAGAGATTTTCCGAATCTATGACAACGCCAAACGGCTCACTTCAAAATAGCAAGACTCAAGGCGACGGTATAGCGCAGAGCAGACGATAGCGGATAGTCACCCAGCAGGGTTAGTTGTGCTGCTTCCGATATTTCTCAACCATCTCCTGCGTGACGTCCTTGGGGTAGCAAAGAGGGGCGTGTCCACCTGGCCGGCTGTAAGCGCTCCGGCGGCCACAACTGCTGCCGTTCCGCGCAGTGTTGTAGGGGCATGGGCAGTTGCCTGGGTACGATGCGATCGACTCGCGGATGATTTCCTGTTTTACCTTTTCGGTGGTCAGCGGCTGGGGGCCTTTTGCGAAGACCATAGAGGCCAGCACCCCTAGTACCAGCGCTACGACAGCGTTTTTCATAGTGTTCTCCCCGGTTATTTGAATAGTGGGAATTCCTGGTTACTAACACTGCCGCGATGCTAAGGGCTCATGCCGGCAATTGATAGCGCTTCTCTCGGAACAGTCGCAGGCAGGCGTCGGCGACTACTGGATCGTACACACTACCGCGACCACGCTCTATTTCGGCCAACGCCTCGTCGATCCCCAATCCGGGCCGATACGGCCGGTGCGAGGACATCGCCTCGACCACATCCGCCAATGCCATGATTCGGGCCTCAAGCAGGATTGCCTCGCCCTTGAGACCGTGCGGATAGCCGCTACCGTCCATGCGCTCGTGGTGCTGGAGGGCGATCTGTGCCACCGGCCATGGCCACTTCACAGCCTTCAGAACATCGTAGCTCGCTTGGGAGTGTCCCTGGATCAGCTGAAACTCAATCGCGCTCAGCTTGCCCGGCTTGGAGAGGATTTCTGATGGAATGGTCATCTTGCCGATATCGTGCAGATAGCCGGCGACCCGCAATCCTTCCTGGCGGTGCGCGTCGAACCCGAGTTCAATACCGATAGCAACGGCGATTTCCCCCACCCGCCGCTCATGGCCTGCGGTGTAAGGGTCGCGCATCTCGCTTAAAGTCGTGGCTACCTCGACGGTGCTCATCAAAGCGGTTTTGCGTTCCTCGACGTGCCGGAAAATCGCCTCTTCGGCGCGTTTCTTCTCTGAGATGTCCTGGATTAGCTCGATCACCGCGGGACGGCCGCGATGGCTGGCGCGGGCACCGTGGACGCCGATAACGGTCATGGATCCGTCCTTGCGCAGTCCGGTGAAGTCGTAGCTGACACTCCTAACTTCGCCCTCGATTCGCTGACGGATATTCTCCAAAACGGTGTTGCGATCCTTTTCGGCGACCACCGTAAGGACATCGCAGCCGATCATTTCGTCGGCGGAGTCGTAGCCGAAGATCTCGGCGCAGCGAGGATTGACATAGGCGAACTTGCCGTCTTGGACGATATAGGTGCCGGCGATCGACTGCTCGACTAAACCCCGGAATTGTTCCTCTGCATCACGCAACGCCTTCTCCGCCTTTTTGCGCTCGGTGATGTCGCGGAATATGCCCAGCAGACAGTCCCTGCCGCCAAGGTGAATAGGAGCGCCCTTGATGTCGGCATACAACACTGAACCGTCCTTGCGCATCATCGGAATTTCAGCAGCTATCTGTATCTCACCGTGCCGCAGTCTTGCGAATTGCTCCATCGCGTGCGACAAATCCTCCTCCCGATGGATATCTGCGACGCCAAGGTGCGACATTTCCTCGATCGTGTAACCGAGCATGTTGCAGACAGCCGGATTTGCAGCCTGGAACTTTCCGGTGTTCGCGTCCGCAACCAAGATGCCGTCAAGCGCGCCTTCGAATATTGGGCGTAACCTTTCCTCGGACTCCTCCAACCTTTCCTGCGCCTGCCGGCGCTCGGTGGTGTCAGTGCCGACGCTCTGAATCTCGACTAGCTCTCCGACCTTATCCCGAACGACGCTGTTCTCCCATCGCACCCAGCGCCACTCACCTCGTATCTGATTGCGCACCTCGACGATGCAGCGATGGGGCGGGTTCTGCAATTCAGCGAGTGCCGTCTGGGCGCGCTCTACATCGTCGAGGTGAACATTCGTGGACGCGACATCGCCGATCCTCGTCTCGTGTGCGCGCGCAAATGCCTCGTTCATATACGTCATGCGAAATTGCGGGTCCATGCGACAAATGAACGTGTCCTGGCTATTGAGGATGCCAGCCAAGCGCTGCTCGCTATTGCGCAAGGATATGTTCGCGTTCTTGAGTTCCACCGTGCGCTCGGCGACGCCGCGCTCAAGCGTCTCGTTTGCCAAGCGCAACGCAACTTCGGCTCTCTCTCGGAGATTTATCTGGCTAAGCAACTCGCGATTCGCGCTTTCAAGCTGCGCGTGGCTGGGAATCGTAAGGGCCTTGGGTATCAGTGGCCAAAACAGGATCGCCGTCGCGGCTGACGCGATTGCGGTGAATGCCTTGATCCCTGCGTCCGCCCAGTAATCGGCGTGCCAGATATTCCAGACAGCAAACAGGTGCGTAGAGCCGCACGCCAATACGAAGACGCCGAACATCGAAAACATCCACGCAAAGGGAAGGTCTCGCCGTTTTTGGACGAAGTACCAAAGGGCGAAAGGAATTGAAAAGTAGGAGGCAGCGATAACGAAATCCGAGGCGACATAGATCCATAGCAGCGACGGCGTCCACAAGAAACAATGTCCGTGCGGCATGAACCCACTCGAACTGAAATAATCAGACAAGGTATCTACCATGACTAGCTCCCGCTGCTTATTGTTAGTTCTTACGCAGCAACCCGTTGTGGTGACACAAGGGCCTACGGATACGTCGCCAACGATATCACAAGGCGGCCGCCGGAGTTAAGCGCGGTCAAGTGTTTTCAGCGAGGAACTGCTTGCCGCCACCTTCGAGGAATTTCCTTGCAGAAGCAGCGCGCGGCGTGAGCGCATCCCCCATCACTCATTTGACCCGGCCGACATAAGCCGGCTTTTGTTTTCCACTGATCAGTAAAGTAGATTGGGCGCGATAAGCGAGCTGGACAAAACAATAGCGCGTAATTAAAATAAATACAGTGTTTTGTTAATATTTTTCTTTTTGGGGAATAGAAATGGAGAGACGATACGATGACATGCTTACAGCACGCCTTGAGTCGGTAGATGATGACGGTTGTGCGTACATAACTTGGAACACGCTTTATCGTTGGTATGGCGTCGAAAAAATCGCCGCTGGCACCTATCGGGATCTCGAAAAGCGCTGGCAGGATATCTCCGGGGGCAAACAAGGGAAACTGATGCAAGTAGCAAGAGAGGAGGGAGTTTTTCTGTTTGCGCAAAAGAGAATTAAGCCGATTTCACCAGATTAACCAGAAATGCTGAGCTGGGTGATTTCCCGAGGAGAGATCTTGTCGAAAACATCTGCAACCAGTAGCAAACGCGTCGGCATCTGGATTCGGGTCTCTACCGAAGACCAAGTGAGGGGCGAAAGCCCGGAGACGCACGAGCGCCGCGCACGGCTCTATGCCGAGGCTAAGGGCTGGAACGTCGTCAAAATGTACCGTCTCGATGCGATGTCCGGGAAAGCAGTCAGAGACTACCCCGAGACGAAGAATATGCTTGAGGACATTCGCTCAGGCCATATCACCGGTCTCATTTTCTCCAAACTTGCACGGCTCGCGCGGAACACTAAAGAGCTCCTCGAATTCGCGGAAATCTTCCGAGAGTGTGACGCGGATCTCATCTCGCTCGCGGAATCGATTGACACGTCAACTCCCGCCGGCCGCCTGTTCTACACCATGATTGCGGCGATGGCTCAGTGGGAGCGTGAGGAAATTGCTGAGCGCGTCGCGGCATCTGTCCCTATTCGGGCAAAGATGGGCAAGTTTCTTGGCGGTCAAGCGCCCTATGGTTATCAATCAAAGGAAGGGAAACTTGTTCCTGATCCGAATGAAGCTCCGATACGCAAGCTCATGTTTGAACTTTTCCGAGAGCACAAGCGCAAGAAGGTCGTTGCCCGCATTCTCAACGAGAAGGGGTACCGAACCCGGAACGGCTCGGAGTTCTCCGACACCACCGTTGACCGACTTCTGCGTGATCCGATCGCCAAGGGCACGCGCCGCGCAAACTACACGAGGTCCAGCGACCACAGCAAGGCCTGGGAGCTTAAACCGGAGAGTGAGTGGATACTTCAGGACGTGGAGCCTATCGTTTCCGAAGCGCTTTGGCTCGAATGCAACTCCTTTCTCGACGACCAGCGGGCGAAGCTAAAACGTACTACCCAGCCGACCCTTCATCTCTTCGCCGGGCTCACGTATTGCGCCTGCGGGCCGAAGATGTACGTCCTCTCGAACAGCCCCAAGTACACCTGCCAGAAGTGCCGGAACAAGATTCCGAAGGACGACCTCGAAGCCGTCTTCATCGAACAGATCAAACACTTTTCCGTTTCGCCAGACGAGATCAGCGCGCACCTCGAACGGGCGAATGTCACAATTCATTCCAAGGCTGAACTTCTCAAAGTCCTCGAAGCCGAGCGCCAGAAGTTGAGCGGTGAGATCGATAAGCTTCATGAACTCTACCAGTCTGGGATGATCGACAAGCACGGATTCGGTGCGAAGTACCACCCCTGGGCCGACCGACTCCGGCAGCTTGACGACGAGATTCCGGCCGCTCAGGCCGAGCTTGATGTGATGAAGATCGGCCACCTGTCTGAGGAAGAAATCGTCCTCGGAGCGAGAGACCTGTACGATCGTTGGCCCAAGCTCTCGGAGGAAGAAAAGCGTCGGATCATCGAAGCCATCACCGAGAAGATTATCGTCGGCAAGGACGAAGTCGAAATCAACCTCTACTACGCCCCTCCGGCTCTGCCTAGGGGGCGTAGCGACGGAACCCCTAATAACTCAGGGGGCAGCGTCCCCCCTACTACCCCCTCAAACCGCGGCAAAAGAGCAACGAATCCTCAGGGATTCATCGCCGCCAGCAGCTGGAAGCGCGCGGGGAATTCCGCCTGGCGCGCGGCGCGCGAAATCGCCACCCGCCCCGATTCCAGCGGTCCGCGCAGCATCTCGAGCACCCTGCGCTCAAATTCCGGGAGTTCGTCCAGAAACAGCACGCCGTGATGGGCGAGCGAAATCTCGCCCGGTCGCGGATCGCTGCCGCCGCCGACCAGGGCCACGCTGGATGCGGAGTGGTGAGGCGCGCGAAACGGCCGGCAACGGAACTGCGCCAGGTGAAATCCGGCGGAGCCCAGCGACTGCAGCGCCGCGGATTCCAGCGCCTCGGCATCGCTCATCGGCGGAAGTATTCCGGGAAAGCGCGCCGCCAGCATGGACTTGCCGGTGCCGGGCGGCCCTGCCATCAGCAGGCTGTGTTCGCCGGCTGCCGCGATTTCCAGCGCGCGCTTGGCGTGCGCCTGGCCTTTGACATCGGCAAGATCGGGGTAATCGGGCTGCGCCGCCAGCGCGGTGTCTGCTTTGTAAGGCTGCAGCCCCTCCCTCCCGGCCAGGTGCGCGCATACCTCAAGCAGGGTTTTCGCCGGCAGGATTTGCGCGTCGCGCACCAGGCTGGCTTCATCGGCGCTTGCGCGCGGCAGCACAAAAGCGCGGCCGCTGCGATGCGCGGTGTAAGTCATGGCGAGCGCACCCCGGATCGGGCGCAGATCGCCGGTAAGCGAGAGCTCGCCGGCGAATTCGTATTCTCCCAGTTGTCGCGTCGGCAGTTGTCCGGAAGCGGCGAGTATGCCCAGAGCGATGGGCAGGTCGAAACGCCCGCTTTCCTTGGGCAGATCGGCGGGGGCGAGGTTGACGGTAAGGCGACGCGCGGGGAATTCGAAGCGGGCGTTGACCAGGGCCGCGCGCACCCTGTCGCGGGCCTCCTTCACCTCTGCCTCGGGCAGGCCGACGATGGTGAAACTGGGCAGCCCGCCGGATAGATGGACTTCGACCGTGACTTCAGGCGCTTCCATGCCGGTAAGCGCGCGGCTGTGCAGCACGGCGAGCGACATGCCGGTCAGCTGTTCGGTTTGACTGCCCTTGCTTCGAGCTCGGCGACCCGCGCCTCCAGCGCGCCGAGTTGTTCGCGCGCGCGCGCAAGCAGCTTGGCCTGGACGTCGAATTCCTCGCGCGTGACCAGGTCCAGCCTGCCAAAAAAGCTGCTCATCAGCGCGCGCAGGTTCTTCTCAAGATCCTTCGCCGGGCTTTGCGCCAGTAGCGCGCTGATCTTGCCGCTCAATTCTTCGAACAGGCGGTTTTGCTGCATGAACATCTCCTTTCTGCCGTTGTTTTTCGAGTCTATCACGATGGATACAACGCGCCAGTGAACGAATGAGCTGATCGCACTTTGCCAGTGCAGGCAGGAAAGTGGCGCACCAAGACCATGCATCGCGCCGGTGCGCAAAGGTAACGCGCAATCCAAGCGATTGAAATAACAGGAATAAAAATCTGGCACGGGCTGTGCTAAAGGTTTGGACGTCGGACTTTTTTAAACTTTGATAAGGGGTTTCACCATGCGCAAATTATTCCTTGCTTCGGCGGTGTCAGCGATATTCTCTTTGCCGGTTGGCGTCTCCGCTCAAACGGCGCCTGCGGCCGCACCCGCTTCGCCGCACACGGTTACAGGAAACGTCGGATTGGTCAGTCAGTACGTATTTCGCGGCCTGACCCAGACCCGAGGCCAGTCCGCGTTGCAGGGTGGCCTGGATTATTTCCATGCGAGCGGCTTCTACGCCGGCACATGGCTGTCCAACATTTCCTGGTACACCGATCAGAATGCCAACACCAAAACGGCGCCGATTTCGCTTGCGTCGCCGGGCGCCACAGGCGCCCCCTACTCGCCGTTTAACAGCAACTCCGCCAGCCTCGAGTGGGACGTTTACGGTGGTTATAAGAACAGCTTCGGTGGCGGCGATTGGAACTACGACGTCGGCGTCATTCAGTATTACTACCCCGGCACATACGACAACCTCGGCGCCTATCGCAAGCCCAACACGACCGAAATCTACGGGCTGATCGGTTACAAATGGGTTTCCCTGAAGTACTCCAAGGGAGTCAGCGCCTATACTTTTGGGGTCAACGAAGGCAAGGGGGCGGATTACTTAGACCTCTCCGCGACCGTTCCCCTCGGCGACAGCGGTTTCAACCTGCTGGCTCATGTCGGAAAACAAAGATATCCGGGCAATGCCAACGTCGGGTACTGGGGCGCCTCCGGTGGCAACAACGGCTATTTCAGCTATACCGACTACAAGCTCGGGGTGACAAAAGACTACCTGGGCGCCACCTTCGGCCTCGCCTGGACGCATGCCAATACCAAGGACGCCGCACCCGACGGCTTGACGACCGCTTACATGAACGCGTTCGGCAAGAATATCGGCGGCAACCGCATTGCATTGTCCGCTACCAAAACTTTCTGATCCATGAACGGGAGGCATTCATGAAACTAGTCACAGCAATTATCAAGCCGTTCAAGCTTGACGAGGTACGGGAGGCCCTGTCCGCCATAGGCGTGCAGGGCATAACCGTGACCGAGGTGAAGGGATTCGGCCGGCAGAAAGGCCATACCGAGTTATACCGCGGCGCGGAATATGTGGTCGATTTTCTGCCCAAGGTCAAAATCGAAGCGGCCATCAAGACCGAAATGCTCGAGCAGGCGATCGAGGCCATCGAAAAATCCGCCAGCACGGGCAAGATCGGGGACGGCAAGATTTTCGTATTCGATCTGACGCAGGTCATCCGCATACGCACCGGCGAGACCGGCGCGGACGCACTCTAGGGAGATGCATGATGAAACGATTGATAGCTCTACTTGCCCTGCTCGGCGCGTGCAGCCTTGCCACACCGGTCATCGCCCAGGACAAACCCGCCGCTCCGGCCGCGGAAGCGAAGGCCGCCGAGGCCAAGCCGGCCGAGGCGGCGCCGGCTGCGGCCGCAGCGGCTGCACCGGCCGCTGCTGCGCCTGCGGCGGCCACCGCCGCACCTGCACCGGTGCCCAACAAGGGCGATACGGCGTGGATGATCGTCGCCACGGTGCTGGTGATCCTGATGACCATCCCGGGGCTCGCGCTATTCTACGGCGGTCTGGTGCGCACCAAGAACATGCTGTCGGTGCTGATGCAGGTATTCGTCACCTTTTGCCTGATCAGCCTGTTATGGGTGTTCTACGGCTACAGCATCGCGTTCACCGAGGGCAATGCGTTTTTCGGCGGGTTCTCGCGCTTGTTCCTCGCCGGGATGAACGCCGATTCCACCGCGGCGACTTTCAGCAAAGGCGTAGTGATTCCGGAATACATCTATGTCGTGTTCCAGCTGACATTTGCGGCCATCACTCCCTGTCTGATCGTCGGCGCGTTCGCCGAGCGGGTGAAGTTCTCCGCCGTGCTGCTGTTCCTGGCGATCTGGTTCACCTTCGCCTATCTGCCGATCGCGCACATGGTCTGGTTCTGGTCCGGCCCGGACGCGTTCACCGATGCGGCTGCGGCCGAAAAAGCCACGGCGACCGCGGGCTGGCTGTTCCAGAAAGGCGCGCTCGATTTCGCGGGTGGTACCGTGGTGCACATCAACGCCGGTATCGCGGCGCTGGTCGGCGCCTACGTGATCGGCAAGCGCATCGGCTACAACAAGGAAGCCATGACGCCGCACAGCCTCACCCTGACCATGGTCGGCGCCTCGCTGCTGTGGGTGGGCTGGTTCGGCTTCAACGTCGGCTCCAACCTGGAAGCCACCGGTACCGCCGCACTGGTGTTCGTCAACACCCTGGCTGCGACCGCAGCGGCAGCGCTGTCCTGGTTGTTCTTCGAGAACATGTTCAAGGGCAAACCCTCGATGCTGGGTGCCGCTTCCGGCGCGGTTGCCGGTCTGGTGGTGATTACCCCGGCTTGCGGCTTCGTCGGCCCGATGGGCGCCATCGCACTGGGCTTGATCGGCGGCGCGCTGTGCCTCTGGGGGGTGAGCGGGTTGAAGAAGCTGCTGGGCGCGGACGATTCGCTCGATGTCTTCGGCGTGCACGGCGTGGGCGGGATCCTCGGTGCCCTGGGTACCGGGGTGTTCGCCGCGCCTTCGCTGGGCGGCACCGGCATCTACGACTACGTCGCAAACAAGACCGCCCCGGACTATTCCATCATGGGGCAGGTGATGATACAGGCGACGGGCGTGATTACGACGCTGGTCTGGTCGGGCGTGGTGGCGTATATCGCCTACAAGATCGTCGACATGGTCATCGGTTTGCGCGTGCCCGAAGATCAGGAGCGCGAAGGCCTGGACGTGACCTCGCACGGAGAAACCGCGTATCACATGTAAGCATGGCCGGGAAACCGGCTCCCGCGGGAGCGGGTCATCTACGACGGGCAACCGCATGGCTGCCCGTTTTTTTTATGGCACTTCCATCGCGATTGCCGTCCCCGCGAGCGGCAATGGTCCTAGTTTGCGCGGCGCGCGCGCTTCGCCCGTTTAGTCCGCGTAGCGTTGCGCGTAAAGTTGGCCGTGCGCCGCCGCATCGCGGTGAGCGCGGCGCGGCCCTTGGCCGTGAGAAACGGCTCGACCAAGAGGCCTATGCCCTCGGCCACGTATTTGCCCAGGGTGAACTTCCCGCGCAAGGCCCAATGCTTCAGCGCCCAGGCGTGACAGAAGTGCACGTGCTGATAGACCAGAAGATATTCGTTCACCGGGCGCATATACCCTCCGGCGATGCAGGCGCGCAAACAGTCCTGCAGCAGGCGGTTGGTCCTGATTTCGTCCTGTTTGACCAGCGCCCGGCGATCGGCGCGCAGCGACTTGGTCGAGCGGTAGGCAAGGACGGTCGCTTCGCGGAAACCGTCCACGATGGTGCAGTAGGCCCACAACGCCATGCATAGCCGCTCGACCGGGTGCGTGATGCCTTCCAGGCGCGGCGGTATTTCCCTCTCGTAAGTCTCCAGAACCAGCTTGAGCGAAAGCAGCAGGACATCGTCCTTGTCGCCGAAATACTGGTAGATCAGGCCGGTGCTCACGCCGGCCTCCCGGGCGATCTGGGAGATGGTGGTGGTGTAGTACCCCCTGTCCGAGAACAGCTTCACTGCCGCGCGCAGGATCTGTCCGCGCCGCTCCTCCACCAGCTTGGTGTCGGTGACCAGACTTGCCACGTGCCCCGGCAATTTCATGAAGCCCCGGACTCAGACGAGGGGGTAGCGCCCTCAATTGCCTTCAAAGGCCGGCTTTTGCTTGGCCACGAACGCGTTGTAGGCGCGCGTGAAGTCCTTGGTCTGCATGCAGATCGCCTGCGCCTCGGCCTCGGTTTCCAGCGCCTGCTCGATGGTCTGGTTCCACTCCTGATGCAGGCATTTCTTGGTCATGGAATGGGCGAAGTACGGTCCATCGGCAATGTCCTTCGCCACTGCATGCGCGCGTTCCAGCAGCTTGTCCTTGGCGACGATATCGTTGTAATAGCCCCAGGCCTGCCCTTCCTGGGCCGACATCGCGCGCCCGGTGTAGAACAGTTCCGACGCGCGTCCCTGCCCGATGATGCGCGGCAGAATCGCGCAGGCACCCATGTCGCAGCCGGCCAGGCCGACGCGCACGAACAGGAACGCGGTCTTGCACTCCGGCGTGACGTAGCGCAGGTCGCTCGCCATCGAGATGATCGCGCCCGCCCCGGCGCAGATGCCGTCGACCGCCGAAATGATCGGCTGCGGACAGGTGCGCATCTCCTTCACCAGGTTTCCGGTCATGCGCGTAAATGTGATCAGTCCGGTCATGTCCATCTTGGTCAAGGGGCCGATGATTTCGTGCACGTCGCCGCCCGAGCAGAAATTGCCGCCTTCGCCGGTGAATACGATGGCGCGCACATCTTCGGCGTACTGCAGCTTGTGGAAGGTGTCGCGCAGCTCGGCGTAGCTCTCCAGGGTCAGCGGATTCTTGCGCTCGGGACGATTCAGCGTGATCGTGCCTACGCGGTCCTTGACTTCCCATTTGAAATGTTTCGGGCGCCAATCGGCGGCTTTGAGTTTGTACATGCGATTCTCCGTATGGTGAACAATGAAAGAGTCGGGCTTTAGCCGGCGAGGACCAGCCCGCCGCTGACGCTGAGTATCTGGCCGGTGACGAAGTCGGCCCGGCTGCTGGCAAAGAACAGCACGGCATCGGCGATCTCCGAGGGCTTCGCCAGGCGTCCCATCGGCGTGACGCGAACGAAGGCCTCGCGGTGCTTCTCCGGCACCGCGGCGAGCAGCGGGGTGTCGGTCGGACCCGGGCACACGCAGTTTACGTTGATGTTGAATCTGGCCATTTCGCGTGCGAGCGACTTGGTGAAAGCGATTGCCCCGCCCTTGGAGCCGGCATAGACCGTCTCGCCCAGGCTGCCTACGCGGCCCGCGTCGCTGGAGACCGTGACGATCTTTCCGGTCTTGCGCTCTATCATGTCGTCGAGGAACGCGCGCGTCACCGCGATCGGCCCGAACAGATTGAGGTCGATCACCTTGCGCCAGAAATCCGGGGTGTTCTTCACGAAGGGCTCAACCTTGCCCCAGCCGGCGACGTTGGCGACGATGTCCACATGCTCCCGGCGCGCATAGGCCTCGCGCTTGAACGCCTCGATCGAGTCCAGGTCGGTCACGTCGAGCCGAAAGAAATCGGCTCCCTGGCCGCGCGCGCGTATGGCCGCCGCGCATTGCTCGCCCGCTTCCTCGGCGATGTCCCCGAGCAGCACATGCGCTCCCGCCTGCGCCAGTGTTTCCGCGGTCGCCCGCCCGATTCCCGAAGCCGCCCCGGTGATCACCGCCGTCTTGCCGTCTAGTCGCATTTTTCGCCTCGCAGTATAAGTAAGATGCCCGCAGTTGATTCAGGTCCCGAGCGCGCTCGCGGCCGGCTCTGCCCGCAAGCGGAATCAATCCAGCCCGGGACAGGGCAAAAGGCCCTTTTCAGCCGCCCGCGTATCCGCTACAATCAGACTGAATGAACATTCATTCAGTGGCGTAAAGGTAACATAGCTTGTGATCCAATTGCAACCGATAGGCGGCGGCGCGTGGAAAATTCCGGCGCGCTCGGGTGCGGGGGCGTTGCCGGCATGATGGATATCGCCATGCGTGGCTTTGGTGTTTTCGCGGCTGCGCCGACCCGGCATGGCGTCAGTCTGCAGTGGACGAATTGACAGGTTGGCGGCAAATCAGCAGTATGCGTCCGGTGTCGGCGGGCATCGGCTGTCGAGGTGGTTTCGATGGCGTCTCGGAATTGCGTTTGGATTTCGTAGGGTGGCGAGCCGGAGCGTTCCATTCTTGTCTAAGAGGCCATTCCAGAATTGCCGAAATGGCCTCCGATTTAGGGGAGTATGAGGGGATGTATCCCCTCATTTTGAAATAAGCTCTAAAAGGAGTCTGCATTGAGTTACGTCGTCGAAATGTGGCAGCAACCGTCTCTGCCTGTGGTCGATTCCAAGGACCGTTTTCCGGTGCGGCGGATATTCTGCGTCGGCCGCAACTACGTCGAGCACCAGAAGGAAATGGGCGGCGACGGCCGCGAGCAGCCGTTCTTTTTCTGCAAGGCGGCGCATGACCTGGTAGCGGTCGGCGCCGGAGAGAGCGGCAGGATTCACTATCCCCCGATGACCGGCAACTATCACTGGGAGACGGAGATGGTTGCGCTGATTGGAAAGGGCGGCTACAGGATTGCCGCCGAGCGCGCTAACGAACACATTTGGGGTTATGCGATCGGCCTGGACATGACCCGCCGCGACCTGCAGCAGCAGGGCAAGGACAAGGGCCGTCCATGGAGCTTCGGCAAGGACTTCGATCAGGCCGCGCCCTGCGGACCGGTGACTCCGGCAAGCAGGGTAGGCCACCCGGCCAAAGGCAAGCTCTGGCTCAAGGTGAACGGCGAATTCCGTCAGCAATCCGATATCGATCAGATGATCTGGAGCGTGCCCGAGCAGATTGCGTTTCTCACCCAGTACTACAGGCTCGAGGCGGGCGACGTCATTCTCACCGGAACCCCCGCAGGCGTAGGCGCGGCCAAGGTCGGCGATGAGCTCGTGGCCGGCATCGACGGCCTGGGCGAATTGCGCGTGAGCATCGTTGCGCCGCGCTAGACGGATCTACCCGATCGCATGAACGCCGCGGCTTATCTGCTCGCCACCGGGAAGGACGGCGCGACTGCGCTGGAATGCGGCGCCGAGCGGTTGACCTACGGCGAGTTGCGCCAGGCGGTAGCGCGCGCTGCCGGTGCCTGGCGCGCGCGCGGTCTCGCTCAGGGCGAGCGCGTGCTGGTATTCGCGCCCGACGGCATCGCCTGGGTGATCGCTTATCTCGGTGCAATCTGGGCCGGCGGCGTAGCCGTCGGTTTGAATTCACGGCTGTTCGAACGGGAATTGTCGATAGTGCTGGCTGAGTCCGGCGCACGCTGCATCTGGTGCAACGAGAGTTCGCGCGCGCTGCTCAAGCGGTTGCTGGCGGACATCCCGGATGCGCCGCAGTTGGTCATCGACGCGCAATGGAGCGAAGCCCTGGAAGCCGCGACTGCAGTTCCTGCCGCCGAAATGGCGGAAGACGCCATGGCACTGTGGGTGTACACCTCCGGCACCACCGGTCGGCCCAAAGCGGTGATACACGCACAGCGCACCGTACTCGCCAGCGCCGATTTTGCGCGCGACATCCTGCAACTCGGCGCACAGGACCGCATCTATGCTTCGTCCAAGATGTTCTTTTCCTACGCGCTGGGTAACAGCCTGTGCGCGGGCCTGAGCTTGGGTGCGACGGTCATCCTCGACAGCGAATGGCCCACAGCAGAGCGGGTGGCGGAGGTGGTCGAGCGGCACCGGCCGACGACTTTGTTTTCAGTGCCCACGCTCTATCTCAAGATGCTGCAGACAGGGGTAGCGCAGCGGCTTGCCGCGGCCGGCGTGCGGCGCTACGTATCGGCGGGCGAGGCACTGCCCGCGGTAGTGAGGCGCGACTGGCGCGAGGCGACCGGCGTGGCGCCGGTTTCGGGCTACGGCGCTTCGGAAACCGTGGTGCTGGTGTTCTACTGCAATGACGACCGCGCGCTGCTCAAGCCCTCCCCGCGGCTGGAATACCGCCTGCGCGAGCACGGCGAGGGCGCGGCGCCGCAGCGTCTGTGGCTGCGCCATCCATCGATCGCGCGCGGATATTGGCAGCGCCCCGAGGCCGAGCGCGACAGTTTCTCCGATGGCTGGTTTTCTCCGGGCGATTTGTTTCGGCCGCGCGAGGACGGCACCTTGGAGCTTTGCGGGCGCGACGACGATATGCTGAAAATCTCCGGACAGTGGGTGAGCGTCCTGGACGTGGAGCAAGCGCTTGCCGGCGCCAGCGCGGGGTGCGTCGCGGGGCTGGCGGCGGTAGGCTTTGAAAACGCGGAGGGGCTTGTTTCGATCGCGTTGTTCGCAGTGGCCACGCCCGGACAGGAAACCCTGGCACGCGAACGCCTGGCTGCGGGCATCGATGCCCTGCCCAAACTCAAGCGCCCGCGTTTGGTGAAATGGGTAAGCGAACTGCCGCTCACCGCTACCGGCAAGCTGCAGCGGCGCAAGCTCAAAGAACAACTATTGCAGGGTGCCGCGTGAATCGTCTATTCATGTCAGCCGGAGCTGGGCAAATCTGTCGCCGGCCCGACAGAGCCGGTTGCAGCGCTATGCTATCCTGATTATTGCAGCCACCGAAGCTGCCGCCACCAGAGCCAACGCAGAAACGGATGCTGGCGATTTTCGGCGTACAGGTTAGTCACGGTTTGGAGGGACCCCGCCAACAGGGGGTGTTGGCATAAACGCCGCCCAGCGGGCGGCGCCGGGAGAAGAGGAGACTGAAATGAAAAGATTAACCGTAGCATTGGGAATCGCCGCGTTGTTCGCGACAACGGCGCAGGTGCAGGCGCAGGAAATCATACTCAAGGTGGCGCATTTCCTGCCGCCGCCGTCCACCATACACGCGCAGGTACTCGTGCCCTGGTGCGAAAAAATCAACAAGGAATCGGGCGGCAAACTGAAATGCCAGATTTACCCCTCGATGCAGCTGGGGGGCACGCCGCCACAGCTGTACGACCAGGCCAAGGACGGTGTGGCCGACATCGTCTGGACCCTGCCCGGCTACACGGCGGGCCGCTTCCCCAACATCGAGGTGTTCGAGTTGCCGTTCATGATGCGCAACACCGAAGGCACCAGCCGCGCGCTCTGGGACTGGGTGCAGGCCAACGATCAGGCCGAGTTCAAGGACGTGCATGCGCTCGCGTATCACGTGCACGGACCGGGCGTGTTCCATATGACCAACAAGCCGATCAAGACGCTGGCCGACTTCAAGGGCCTGAAGCTGCGCGCGCCGACGCGCCAAACCAACAAGATGCTGGCGGCATTCGGCGCCACACCGGTGGGGATGCCGGTGCCGCAGCTGCCGGAGTCCCTGTCCAAGGGCGTGATCGACGGCGGCGTGATCCCCTGGGAGGTCGTTCCCACGATCAAGGTGCAGGAATTGGTTAAATTCCACAGCGAAACCGACCCCTCGGCGCCGGCGATTTACACCTCGGCGTTCATCCTCGCGATGAACAAGGCCAAGTACAACAGCTTGCCGCCCGACGCGAAGAAGGTACTCGATGCCAACAGCGGCGCGGCCCTTTCCCAATGGATCGGTTTGAAGTTTGAGGAAGGCGATGTGGCCGGAAAGAAACCGGCCGTAGCGCGTGGCAATACCTTCAATACCGTACCCGCCGCCGAGATCGAGAACTGGAAGAAGGCCGCGCAGCCGGTGATCGACAGTTGGGTCAGCGACGTCACTGCAAAAGGCGCTAATGGCAAGGCTCTGCTCGACAGCGCCCGCAACCTGATCGACAAATACAAGAAAATGTAGGCACAGGCCGGGCGGCGGCGCGGTTCGCGCCCTCGCCCGGCGGTCTTTGGACCATCGTTGAGTTGCGGAACCCTTGGAAGGAGTAGCAGTGCTGCCACCACGCATAGATGTCGAGGCCGTGCAGGCCGCGATGGGCGAATACGCCGACGACAAGGAAACCTTGACTGAGCGCGCGGCGATTTACCAGGAACTGATCGGCTTCGTGCCGCCGCGCATCGAAGCGCGGCTGAACGTGACCGGCGCGCTCGACCCCCAGATGCTGGATCTGCAGGAGCGCATCCGCGAACACGGCATGTACCCCAAGTGCTTCGATGTGAAAACCGCCCAGATGATGCTGTTCGGCATGCTGCTGATGGACCTGAGCGATGCAGCGCCGCTGCACGCCATTGCGGCGCGTCGGGCCGGCGCCAGCTGGGAGGAGTTGCAGGGCGTGATCAACCTTTGTTTTCTGTTTCGCGGGCTGCCCGCGGCCAACCGCGGGGCGGAAATTCTCGCCAGCGTTGCCAAGCGTGAAGCCGAGGCAAAGCCTGCCTGAGAAGGGACGCCGGAATGAATCCAGGCATCATTGCTGCCGCTGCAGTCCCGCACGTGCCGACGCTGGGTCTGCCGGAAAATACGCCGGATTACCAGCTGACCCTGGTCGAAGGC
>JAJZUN010000545.1 GCA_021848555.1 Pseudomonadota bacterium
CAGTTCGGCAACCCACTTCCGGTACGAGCGGCGCACCGCAGGATGCGGCCCTATCGCTGACGACAATGCCTTGAACGCCGTCTCATCCGTGAGGTGCTGTTCCTCGATCCATTGCAGGATGGCCCAGTCCTCGAGGACGTCGTGCGCCGTGGCCACGAGCAAAGCATTGGTGTCGGGCGAAACAACGAGGGAGTCCTGTTTGAGGAGGGCGATGGCTGCGACATTGAGTCCCGTAGCTGGCACGTAATCCGACAGGGCACGCGCCCTGCGCACTGCCAGCTCCTGCAAAGCCACTTCGCGCAGGCGCGGCATGCCGTCGGCCGGATTCTGGTCCGCGCGCACGATCTGCCGCCAGAAGACGGCGCGGAAATCGCGCTCGTTCTCCGGAAGCGGACGTCCCGCATCCCACGGAATCTGCAATGCCTTGTCGATGAAGTACGGGTTGCGCAGGATCTCGCGCAGGGCGGGGTTGGCGAGCGGCACTGCAAGTGACGGAAAAGCGGCCTGGACCTCCTGCAATTCAGTGTCGTCAAGCGGTGGAACTTCGATGATCGCGTGATCAATCCCCGCCGCTTGGAGAAAGCTGGCCTGTACCTGCTCTACGGAATAGTCGCGGCAGGTCATGATGATACCGATGCCGTCGTCGCCCTGGGCGAGCGTCATGAGGTCACTGAACGCGTCGCGCGTCGGTTTTTCGAGCAGGCGTTCGACGCTCTCGATCACGAGGACCTTTCGGCCCTGCGCTCCGAGGATGGCCTGAAGCTCGGTGGCTCGCGCCGGAATCTGGCTGTTGTGGAGTGTTTCGTCGATGTGGGCAACGGCGAACTCCTCCACCCGGAACCCGAAGGCGAAGAATTCCCGGGAGAGAAAGGCCACTGCTTCCTTCCCAATGACGGATTTGCCGCTGCCGGCTGACCCCGTTATCAGGACGACTTGCTTCGCCTCGACAGCAGCAAGCACCTTTTGGACGATGGCGGAGCGCCGCAGATGGAAGGTCGGTCCGATCGTGGTGCGGATCTTCTGTAGCACGAAATCAGTGTGGTTCTTCAGTGCCGTCAATACGCGCTGCTCGTTCGCGCCCACCTCGCCGTACGCCTGGACGAGAGCGGCTGGAAGGTCGGCGCGTCTCAGGCTCCGCGCACCCGGTCCGGCCTCGCTCGCGAAGGTAAGAAGGGCGTCCCACGCGGCCGTCGCGCTCGCGACAGGATCCGGATCGGTTGACTTGAGGGCGAGCAGCGTCTTGACGTGCGCCTCGGTCTGGCGCGTGGAGGTGTGCAGGTCGAGGCTCAGGACGTGCAGCACGCGCAGGAAGGGCCACAGTGCGTTGGCGGTGACAGGCATCCCTTCCAGTGTGCTGACGATCTCGCAGAGCTCGTTGCACTGATGGACGGACTTCTTCGAGATAAATCCGTCGAGGGACAGCCGTCTTTCGAACTCCTCGCCGTCGGCCGCGCCTCTGGCGCAGTCGAGCAACCCGACAAAATTCTCGAGGAGCGTGTTCGTGCCGCGCAGCGTCACTAGAACAAAGCGGTCGTGCTGGGGATTGAAAGGGTCAGCTTTCTTGAAATCCTTCCAGAAATCGCCAATGGCCTTCTTGCATTCGTCATCGGCAGCGCTGATGGTGAAGCTGCGCTTCACCTGCCCGACGAGGCGCGCAGTCGCCGCGTCTGCACGCGAGCAGACTACGAGGACGTCGTCCGTATTGAAGCCGAGATGCTCGGTCTGGAAATGGACTTCGGTAACTCCGGCATCTGTCAGGATCGGCGGTATGCTACGGACGAGCAGTTGTGCTAGCCAGTACGCTGCGACATGCTGCTCGAAAAATACGCCCTCACCACCGGTGGAAATGGGGCTTGAAATTCGTTTCTGGCTTGATTCATTCATGCAATCCACCAAAATTGTATTGTATCGCTAGTCGGGGAAAGCCGTTCAAAGCCAAAGCCTAGTGCGATGAAGACCTCATGTAAGCGATTGCACAGTCCATCGGATGATTCCACGGGTCAGGCAGTGAGGCAAGAAAGATTAATTTCTCATTGAGTTGGCAGGGCTCCTATTGGGAACCCGGTCTGAGTTGATTGCGCGCTCGTCTGACAGTAATGCCAATCATCATTCAGTTTATTATTCTCGTGACCGTCTACATACTGTCTACACAAAACAAAATGGCTTGTGCAATTATTTGTAAGGCATTGATTATTTGGTGCTGATGAGGTGAATCGAACACCCGACCTACTGATTACGAATCTGACAACCTTTTCAGCATTGGCGCGGCTTACAGCAAAATTATGGTTCACAATCGGCAGGCCTGCAAGCCTTTATCCATGCGGGCCTTATTTTTTTTGTGAACCGGTTTTGCTGCCCGTTTTGACCGGCTGAACGCGCTCGATGTGCCGGTAGTGCTTGCGCGTTGTTGCGCTCGATTCGTGGCCCAGGAGTGCCTGCGCATCGGCCAGGCTGCCCGAGTCGGTGGCAGCCTTCGGGCGGATGTCGCGGAATTGAAAATTAACACCGGCATCATCTCTTGCAGCATCAAATCGCTTGCGCAGCATCGTATAGGTGAGCGGCCTGCCCGCGTCTGTCTGCACCAGATACATGCCTGTGGCGGCGCGCTTGCGCCTGAGCATTTCGCCCACAACTTCCGCCAGATCGCCAATGATTTCGATAGCCAGGCGCTTGCTTGTTTTGTTCTGCTCGACCCACAGCGCCCCGTCTTTGATGTCGTGCCGGGTCATCTTGAGTACGTCCGCGAGCCTCTGGCCGGTGTAGTAGGCCAGCAGCATGGCATCCTCAAGCGGCGGGTCTGCTGCGATCAGCACGGCCAGAAAATCCTCATCCGTGACGTAAACGCCGCGCGGGGCTTCCTTATTTTTTTTGACCCCGGCACAAGGGTTCTCGCGCTCTGTGTAGCCCCATTCGCGGGCCTTGTTCCAGACGTGTGACAGTAGGGCAATTTCCCTGTTGGCCATCACCTTGGCCGTGCGCCTGTCCAGGTACTGCCGGACGTGCTGGGGCTTGATCTGGTCGATGTGCATGTCGCCGAAAACTTTAATCAGGCTATCGAGCTGGGGCTGTTGCTCACGCTGGGTCTTGTCTGATTTCTGTGGGATGATCTCGCGGCGGTAGCGTTCCGCGATGGCCTTGACTGTGTGGACGCCGGCGGCCTGGTTGTTTTCCAGTTCAGCCCACTTCATGCGTGCCGAGTTCAGGTCGTCGCCCAGCGGGATTTTCTTCTGCCCGGCTTTGTAATAGTACAGCACGCGCCCGCGCGCCATCACCCGCGCCACCATGCGCGGGGGAAGATTTGTATGAACGGTTTTGCTGCGGCCCATTTCGCGCATGCTACGCCAC
>JAJZUN010000546.1 GCA_021848555.1 Pseudomonadota bacterium
TTATCCCTCCGCCGGAGGTTCAGGTGCAGGTTCCGCAGACCGCTCCGACGATCACAGCGGTCACGCGCACCCAGCCGACTGGTCCGGTTGCGGCGCCGGGGCAGCGGCCCGCCCCCCCTGCCCCGGTGGTTCAGCATGCACCGGTGCGCACACCGCCCGTCGTCGATGCGAAGGCTTGCGAAAAGCCGGAATATCCGCCCGCTTCGTTGCGGGCCGAGGAAACCGGGATCGTACTGCTGGCGTTTCTGATCGACGTGAACGGCGCGGTCGTAGAGAGCAAAGTAGAGCGCTCGACCGGCCACCGGCGTCTGGACGAAGCGGCGCGCAAGGCGCTGAGCCTGTGCAAATTCAAACCCGCGACCGTCGACGGCAAACCCGAGCGCGCGTGGGCAAAAATCGAGTACCAGTGGAAAATCGATGAATAATGCCGCCGGCGCTGCGATGCCGGAGGATTGCAATAGAAGTACAACTAGAGGATGTCAATATGACTAGTTTCAAGACGCGTATGCAGCATCTGTTCTTTGCGGGGCTGGTAATGGTGGCCAACGCAACGGTGATTCTCGCATCCTCACCGGCGCACGCCCAGGCCCCTGCTCCGGCAGCGGCGGCGCCTGAGGCTGCGGCTGCAGCGCCCGCGGCCACGGCGCCGCAAGCGCTGGAGACCGCGCCCCAAACCGAGGTGGTCAAGAACCCCTACGGCCTTGACGCGCTGTGGAAGCAAGGCGATTTTGTCGCCAGAGGCACCTTGATCGTGCTCGTCATCATGTCCATAGGATCGTGGTATATCGGCGTGCTCAAGCTGCTGGAACAGGCGAAGCTGATGAAACAGGCGAAGGAGTCGGACGAGAAATTCTGGAAGGCGAACTCGGTCAAGGACGGTATCGTCGCCTTGAACGAGGACAGCGCGTTCCGCTTTGTCGCCGAGGAAGGCGCGCGTGCAGCCGAGCACCATGTAGGCTCGCTTATCGAAAGCGTGGACCTGAACGGCTGGATCAGCATGTCCATCCAGCGCGCGATCGACACGGTGAACAACCGGCTGCAGAACGGGCTGGCGTTTCTCGCGACTGTGGGCTCCACCGCGCCGTTCGTAGGACTGTTCGGTACCGTCTGGGGCATTTACCATGCGCTCACCGCCATCGGCATCGCCGGCCAGGCGTCGATCGACAAGGTTGCCGGCCCGGTAGGCGAGGCGCTGATCATGACGGCGTTCGGCCTCGCCGTGGCCGTACCTGCGGTGCTCGGCTACAACTGGCTGGTCCGGCGCAACAAAGTGGCGATGGAACTGGTGCGCCACTTCGGCGGCGGCGTACACATGACGCTACTGGGCGGCGGCGGCGCGTTGGCGCAGCGTAAAGGAGTCTGAACATGGGCATGGGCGTGGCCCCACTGGAGGCCGAGGACGAAGTCGTCTCGGCGATCAACACCACGCCCCTGGTGGACGTGATGCTGGTGCTGCTCATCATTTTCCTGATCACGATTCCGGTGGCGATTCAAACGACCCCGGTCGAGCTGCCGAAGGAAAGGAACCAGCCGACACAAACCAAGCCGGAGAACATCAATATCGTCGTCGACAAGGACGGTGAGGTGTTCTGGAACAACCAGCCGATCGAAGATAAGAAACTTCTGGCCAGGCTGAAGGAGATCGCGCTAAAGCAGCCGCAGCCCGAGGTGCACATTCGCGGTGACCGGAACGCGCGCTACGAATTCGTCGGTCGGGTGGTGTTCGACTGCCAGCGCGCCGGCATACTCAAGATCGGCTTCATAACCGAACCGCCGGTCGGCGTCCTGGCGGATTAAGGGGAAATTCATGGCAATGAATGTAGGCAGCGGCAGCGGATCCGGCGATCCCGACGTGTTGGTGGACATCAACACCACTCCGCTGATCGACGTGATGCTGGTACTGCTGATCATGCTGATCATCACGATTCCGATTCAGACGCACGCAGTGAAGCTGAACATGCCGGTGGGCAATCCGCCGGCGCAGGTCGTGCCGCCCGAAGTCGTCACCATAGAGCTCGATTTCGACGGCACCGTGCTATGGAACGGTACCGTGCTTGCGGACCGGCCGGCGCTGGAGGCGCGGTTGCGGGCCGCCGCGGCCACCCCGGTGCAACCCGAAATTCATCTGCGCCCGAACAAGCTGGTCAAATACGAGAGCGTCGCCGCCGTGCTGGCGTCGGCCCAGCGTCTCGGCCTGACCAAAATCGGCATCATCGGCAACGAGCAATTCATCAACTGATACCGCGCCGGCAACCGGAGAATCATGGCTTCAAATTTGGCAAAATCGACTGCACTGCGCATGCGCCATGGCCTCGTCGGCGCCGTGCTGGCAGGCATCGTCATCGGCGCCGGCAGCATCGGATTCGCGCCCCTGGCACCGGTCCGCTCCGCGCTGGCCCAGGAAAAAAAGAGTTCAGGAAATAGCGCACGCCCCGAAGTCGGCAAACCGATCCAGGCGGCGCTCGACCTGCTCAAACACAAGCGCGGCAAGGAGGCGCTCGCCAAGGTTCAGGAAGCCGACGCAGTGCCGAACAAGACGGCCTACGAAGCGTATTTGATCGAACGCGTTCGCGCCCAGGCCGAGGCCGCGCTAGGCAATGCGGCCGCGTCTGCGCGCGACTGGGAAGCGACCGCAGCGTCGTCTGCCGTCAGCGCAGCCGAGCGCTTGCAGTTCCTCGCCGCAGCCGCAGGACAATACTATCTGACAAAGAACTACGGCAAAGTAGCCGAACTCGGCGCGCGCTATTTCAAGGACGGCGGCACCGACAAGGCGATCCGCACGCTCTACATCCAGGCCTTGTATCTGGGCAACGACTTCGCCGCCGCGGGGAAGGAATTGCAGGGGCAGATCCAGGCCGAGGAGCAGGCCGGCAAGGCCCCACCGGAGGATCAGCTTCAATTGCTGGCAAACGTCTACGTGAAGCAGCGCGATAACGCGGCTTACGCCGGCGTCCTGGAGAAGCTCGTTGCCTACTACCCGAAGAAGGACTACTGGCTCGCCGTGGTCAGCGGCATCGCAGCGCGCCCCGGCTTTTCCGAGCGCCTGGCACTGGATCTTGCGCGGCTCAAACTCGCCACCGGCACCATGCGCACGGCGGCCGAATACGTCGAAGCCGCCCAGTTGTCCATCCTGGCCGGCCTGCCGGCGGAAGCGAAGAAAACCGTGGACCAGGGCTATGCCGCAGGCCTGCTCGGGACCGGCCCGGAAGCAGACCGTCATCGGCGACTGAAGGACATGGCGGCGAAGAATCTGGCGGAGGACAGCAAGACCCTCGGGCAAGATGACGCCGAAGCGGCTGCGGCCAAGGACGGGAATGCGCTGCTCAATGCAGGATTCGACCACG
>JAJZUN010000547.1 GCA_021848555.1 Pseudomonadota bacterium
GCCGCGGAAAAGTAATAGCGGATCGAAGCGAGCTTCTGCTTCGGCACGTTGGCGCCGAGCAGCGCGATGTAGATCGTGGGTACGCCGAAGAACATGGTGACGCGCTGGCGCTCGATTTCGGCCAGCACCACGTCAGGCACGAAGCGGCGGAACAGCACCAGCGTCGCGCCGGCGACGAAGCCGGCGTTCATGATGTAGTTCTGCGCGAACACGTGAAACAGCGGCAGGAAGATCGCGAGCCGGTCCTTGCTGCTGTGGCCGGAGCAGTTCACCGCGGCGCGGGTGTTGGTGATGATGTTGTTGTGGGTGAGCGTCACGCCCTTGGGAAAACCGGTGGTGCCGGAGGAATACAGCAGCACCGCCGGGTCGTCCGCGGCCATGTCTTCGGTCTTGAACACAGGTTTGCCCGCGGCGAGCCAGTCGCCCAGCAGAATTGCGTCAGCGGCCTGGCCTTCGCAGATCACGGTCTTCTGCAGCGCGGGGCATTCGCGCCGCGGCACGTTGGGCAGGAGTTCGGCCGTGGTGAACACGACCTTCGCGCCGGAGTCGTTGAGCAGGTACTTGACTTCCTCGGACTTGAAGATCGAATTGACCGAGACCACGATGGCGCCGAGTTTCTCTCCGGCGAGATAGGCGAGCATGAACGCCGGGATGTTGGGCAGGTAGAGCGCGATGCGGTCGCCGCGCCGCACGCCGTTGGCCCGGAGCGCATGGGCCAGGGCGCAGGCGCAGGCATCGAGTGCGCCGTAGCTGATGTGTTTGCCCTCGAAAAGGATGGCTTTGCGTACCGGCTCGGTGCGTGCGATGCGCTCGACGTGGCTGGCGATGTTCACGTTTGCTCCTCCGCTAGTGTATGCATGGCTGTCTCGGCTACGTCTTGAGCCGCAGCTGCAGGTATTTGCCGATCAGGATCGCGGTCGGGTAGGACACCTGTTGCTTGATTTCTTCGTTCAGCATCAATTGTTCGGCCAGCCCGACCAGCTCCGCGTGGCCTTCGGCTTCGGCCGCGGCCATGAGTTCTTCCAGTGCGGCGAAGATGGTGCGCTGCTCGGCGCGCAGATTGGGCAATTCATCGTGCAGCCTGGCTGCCATGTTGATCGCAGCCGCCATTTCCGGCTCTAGCGTGCCTTGCGCCAATGCGGGCAGCAGGCCCAGCGGCGGCAGCACAAATTCGTCTTCTTTGGCGAAATGGCTGTCGAGCAGCCGCGCCGCGAGCCGCGCGGCACCGCCCGTTTTGCCGTCTAACTTGGATGCCTGCTTGAGGTCGGCCAGCAGTTCCTGATGTTCGGATTGCAGCGGATTGGGCGTCTTGAGATCCATGGTCGCGGCTCCTGTTGCCGGTCCCGCTATTGTCGCAGAAATTTGCACACCGCCTGGGTCACGTCGGCGGTGCGCGCGCGGCCGCCAAGGTCCGGCGTAAACACCTGCTTTGCCGTGACCGCTGCGATCGCCCGCATCAGGCGCGCGGCCGCGTGCACTTCGCCCAAATGCTCCAGCATCATCGCGGCGGTCCAGAACGTGGCGATCGGGTTGGCGATGCCTTTGCCGGTGATGTCGAACGCCGAGCCGTGGATCGGCTCGAACATCGACGGGAACTTGCGCTCGGGATTCAGGTTGGCGGTGGGGGCGATGCCCAGGCTGCCCGAAAGCGCGGCGGCCAGATCGGACAGGATGTCGGCGTGCAGGTTGGTGGCGACGATCACGTCCAGCGTCTGCGGCTTGAGCGTCATCACCGTGGTCACGGCATCGACCAGGATGCGCTGCGTCTTCACGCGCGGATAGTCCTTCGCCACCTCGTAGAATATTTCGTCCCACAGCACCATGCCGTGGCGCTGCGCATTGGACTTGGTCACCAGCGTCAGATGCCGGCGTGGTCGCTTGGCCGCGAGCTCGAAGGCGAAGCGGTGGATGCGTTCCACCCCGGTGCGCGTGAACACCGAGGTCTCGGTGGCGATTTCCTCGGGCAGGCCGCGATGCACGCGCCCGCCCGAGCCGGAATATTCGCCCTCGGTGTTCTCGCGGATGATCACCCAGTCGATGTCCTCGGCCTGCTTCAGCGGGCTGGGCACGCCGGGCAGCACCCGCGCCGGACGCACATTGGCGTACTGATCGAAGCCCTGGCAGATCGGCAGGCGCAGGCCCCACAGCGACACGTGGTCAGGCACTTTTGGGCTGCCGACGGCGCCGAAGAAAATCGCATCGTATTTTTTCAGCTCCTCCAGGCCGCCGGGCGGAATGTAGTAGCCGTGCTTGAGGTAATAGTCGCTGCTCCAGGGGAATTGCTTGAAGCTGAATTTGAAGCGCTTCGACTGGCGCGCGAGGACGTTGAGGACTTTGACGCCTTCGGCGATGACTTCCTTGCCGATGCCGTCGCCGGGGATGGCCGCTATCTTGTAGGTGCGCATGATCAGATGGCCGCGGCGACGGCTTTGCCCACGTCTTCGGTGCTGGCCTTGCCGCCGAGGTCCGGCGTGCGCGGCCCGTCGAGCAGCACCTTTTCGATCGCGGCGAGGATCGCGGCGCCGGCTTCGGCGTGGCCCAAGTGCTCGAGCATCATCGCGCCGGACCAGATCTGGCCGATCGGGTTCGCGATTTTCCTGCCGTAGATGTCGGGCGCGGAGCCGTGCACCGGTTCGAACAGCGACGGGAACTTGCGCTCCGGATTGATGTTGCCCGAGGGCGCGATGCCGATCGTGCCTGCGGTCGCCGGACCCAGATCGGACAGGATGTCGCCGAACAGGTTGGAGCCGACGATCACGTCGAAGCGCTGCGGATTGAGCACCATCTGGATCGTGAGGCCGTCGATGTGATATTGGCTGGTTTTCACCTTCGGGTAGTTCTTGGCCATCGCGGCGAAGCGCTCGTCCCAGTAAGGCATGGTGATCGAGATGCCGTTCGACTTGGTGGCGGAGGTGATTTCCTTGCGCGGCCGCTGCATGGCGAGTTCGAACGCGAATTTCATGATGCGGTCCACGCCCTGGCGCGTGAACGTCGATACCTGCTGCGCCATCTCGCGCTCGGTGCCTTCGAACAGGCGTCCGCCCATCGAAGAGTATTCGCCCTCGGTGTTCTCGCGCACGACGTAGTAATCGATGTCGCCGACTTTGCGCCCGGCGAGCGGGCAGCTCACGCCGGGCATCAGCCGCACCGGGCGCAGGTTGACGTACTGGTCGAATTCGCGCCGGAACTTGATCAGCGAATCCCACAGCGAGACGTGATCGAGCACCTTCGCCGGCCAGCCGGTGGCGCCGAAGAAAATGCAGTCGTGGCCGCCGATCCTGTCTTTCCAGTCGGGCGGCATCCACCAGCCGTGCTTGTCG
>JAJZUN010000548.1 GCA_021848555.1 Pseudomonadota bacterium
CCTCGATGCAAGCGTGCTCGAGGAATGGTACAGCTATTTTCATCAGTGCTCGCAGTGCCGGCGCTGCTCCGTGTTCTGCCCATACGGCATCGACACGGCGGAGATCTCGATGGCGGCGCGCGAGATTCTCGATGAGATCGGAGTCGGCCAGAAGTACTGCAACGAGATCCTCGGCAAAGTGCACACTCTCGGCAACAACCTGGGCCTGCCCGAGCCGGCCCTCGCCAACACGCTGGAAGGGCTGGAAGAGGATGTCAAGGAGGACACCGGCGTCGATGTGCGCTTCCCGCTCGATGTGCAAGGCGCCGAGGTCCTGCTGATCCCGCCCTCGGCCGACTTCTTCGCCGAACCGCACATCGACAGCCTGATCGGCTATGCGAAGGTCTTCCATCAGGCAGGCATCAGCTGGACATTGAGCTCCTACGCGTCCGAGGCAGCGAACTTCGCCCTGTTCATCGGCAACTACGAGCAGATGCGCAAGGTGGCGCTACGCATCCGCAAGGCGGCCATCGACCTGAAGGTCAAGCGCATCGTCGTGGGGGAATGCGGCCATGCGTGGCGCGTGGCCTACAGCTTCTGGAACACCCTCGCCGGGCCCTTCGATTTCCTGGATCCTCGCTACCCCGTGCCGCAGCACATCATCGAATTCACGCACGATCTCATCGAGAGGGGCGCGATCAAGCTCGACAGGGAAGCCAACGATCACATGAGGGTTACTTTTCACGATTCCTGCAACGTGGCGCGGGCCACGCGCATGGGCGCGAGGCCGGGCGGGCAGTTCGTGCTGCCGCGAGAGGTGATCAAGGCGAGCTGCAACCACTTCTTCGACATGGCGCCTGAAACCATCGGCGAGAAGACATTCTGCTGCGGCGGCGGCGGCGGCCTTCTGACCGATGAGCTGTTGGAACTGCGGGTCAAGGGCGCGCTGCCGCGCATGCAGGCGCTGCGCGAGGTGCAGCAGGAGCACGGCGTGACGCACATGGCGGCCATCTGCGCGATTTGTAAGAGCCAGTTCAGCAAGGTGCTTCCCTATTACGAGTTCCCGATGGAGACGATCGTGAGCGTGCATCAGCTCGTGAGCAACGCCATCCAGCTGGGCACGAATTCATGAGAACGGAAAGCCGGCGCGGCGGGGGGATGTAGCATGTCGATATCGGCGCACGACAAGGGTGCGGGGCCGACGTTCCGTCGGTACCGCAATGGTGAGTCGGCGCTGCGGTCGTGGCGCGAAGCGATTTTCCAGGCTGGCCATTCCCACAAGTGCCCGACCTACGTGCAACGCACGCCGCCGTGCCAGGGGAGCTGCCCCTCGGGCGAGGACATCCGCGGCTGGCTCGACGTCGTGCGGGGTCTCGACAAGCCGACGCAGGGTCAGTCCTGGCCGGAATACGCCTTCCGCCGCCTGACCGACGCCAATCCATTCCCCGCCGTCATGGGACGGGTCTGTCCGGCACCGTGCGAGAGCGGCTGCAACCGCAACGATCTCGACGATCATGTCGGCATCAATGCCGTCGAGCAGTTCATCGGTGATACCGCACTGAAGGAAGGCTATCGGTTCGATCCGCCCGCCAACGAGACCGGACGGAAGGTCGCGGTGATCGGCGGCGGTCCGGCGGGGCTTTCGTGCGCCTACCAGCTTCGCCGCCGCGGCCACAAGCCGACCATCATTGAACAGAAAGCCAACCTCGGCGGCATGCTGCGCTATGGCGTGCCGCGCTATCGCGTGCCGGCGGAGGTCCTCGACGGCGAGGTCCAGCGTATTCTCGATACGGGTGTAGCGGTGCGCGTGAATTGCCGAGTAGGCAGGGACGTCAGTCTCGAGGAACTGGCGCGGGATTACGACGCGGTGTTCTGGGGAATCGGCACGCAAATGGGTCGCAAGCTGCCCATTGCGGGCGCAGATGCGCCCAACTGCCTGGACGGCATCGAATTCCTCCATGCCTTCAACGACGGGCGGCTGAGCGCGGTGCCGCGACGCATCATCGTCATAGGCGGCGGCGACACCTCGATCGACGTCACCACGGTTGCGCGCAAGCTATCCGGACAGGATGGGGGCGCGGCCAGCAAGCCACCGACCTATACCGCCGATACGGTGACGGCGCAGGCGGCTTCTGGCGGTGCGCAGGTGACGCTGACGACGATCTTCCCATTGGACAAACTGCAGGCCTCTCCGCGCGAAGTGGCGGATGCGCGCTCGCTGAACGTCGAGATTCACGGCGGCGTGATGCCCGTGCAGATCCTCCTGGATGGAAAAGGCAATGCCCGCGCCGTGCGCTACGCGGCGTGCCGCATCGAGAGGAATGTCCCGGTGCGCATCGAGGGCGGAGGTGAGTTCGAGCTGGAGGCCGACCTGGTGATCTTTGCAGTCGGTCAGAAGGGCGACCTGGTCGGTCTCGAGGCGCTGAACAACGGGCGCGACGCCATCAGCGCCGACGGGGTATTCGAGGTGCCGGGACATCGGGGCCACTTCGTCGGCGGCGATATCGTCACGCCGCACCTGCTCACCACGGCCATCGGCCATGGCTGGATCGCCGCCGAGGGAATCGATGCCTTTCTTTCCGGCGCCGAGCCCGCCAAACGCCCCAAAGTCGACAAGCATCAGTTCGATCTGCTCCAGGCGCTGCATCACGCCGGGATCGCGCTGTCCGACTATCCGCACGGGCCGGTGCGCGGCACGAGCGACGCCGCCTTCGCAGTGCACAACTTCGAGAATCGCGCCGAACGCGAGATCGTGAAGTCCTCGGATCTGTTCCTGGGTCATTTCACGCTGGAGCCGCGCATTGAACGCGAGGAGCGGCGTCTCGCCGCCGTGTTCGGCGAAGGGAGCGAGCGCATCAAGACGCTTCTCGAAGCGCAGGCGGTTGCCGAGGCCAAGCGCTGCATGAGCTGCGGCCTGTGCGTGGAATGCGATAACTGCGTGGTCTACTGCCCGCAGACCGCGGTCAAGAAGGTGCCGAAGGCACAGCACACCATCGGTCGCTACGTCTTCACCGACTACAGCCGATGCATCGGCTGCCATGTCTGCCACGACGTTTGTCCGAGCGGCTATATCCAGATGGGCTTGGGCGAGTAGCGGCAATGGCGGCAATCCGGCTGATCATCTCGACCGTGCTGCTCGCGATGGTCGCGGCGGTGCCGGCCGTCGCGGGCCGGGTGCCGCTGCCGAGGATCCCGGCGGCGAAGGGTGCTCATTGCGTCCTCCCGACGGAGTGGATGCGCAAGAACCACATGAAGCTCCTGATGCAGCTGCGTGACGAGGCGGTGCACGAGGGAATTCGCCACAAGCGCGAGTCGCTCCCCGGGTGCATCGCCTGCCAT
>JAJZUN010000549.1 GCA_021848555.1 Pseudomonadota bacterium
GATCGTTCATCATCGACGAGCTCACCGACCTCGTCGAAGAGGCAGTGCTGAAGGAGTTCGAGGCGATTTCCGAGCGCGGCGGCGTGCTCGGCGCGATGGAGACCGGCTACCAGCGCGGCAAGATCCAGGAAGAGTCGATGTACTACGAGCACAAGAAGCACGACGGCTCCTACCCCATCATCGGCGTCAACAGCTTCCGCAACCCGCACGCGGGCGACGTGCCGCAGAAAATCGAGCTGATCCGCTCGACCGAAGAGGAAAAGCAATCGCAGTTGAAGCGCCTGCGCGACTTCAAGGCGCGGCACCAGGACGAGTCCGGCCCCATGCTCCTCCGCCTGCAGCAGGCGGTGATCGGCAATCAGAACGTGTTCGAAGTGCTGGTGGATGCGGTGCGCTGCTGCTCGCTCGGGCAGATCACGAATGCGCTGTTTGAGGTGGGGGGGCAGTATCGCAGGAGTATGTAGGTATCTCGCTTGGCTTTTTTGTTTGGGCCGAGAAAAAGAATCACAATTCGCAAATTCTCGAAATCACCTCTGGTCGCAGAGCGATCCCAAAACGACTTTGGGCACTCCACCAGCAAATTGGGAACTGCCTGCAGGACGTGCTCAGGGCTCTTTATCGTCCAGAAAGAGCTGGACAGGTAATACCCGGCGGCAGTCGTTAACCCATTCGGACTATAAGGGTTATCCTCACCTTCCTTACCCTGACCAGGATGTTGCACTTCGCACTTAAACTTGCAATTGCGGCTTGAAGCGCGGCCTATTTCTGCGTTTTCGCCAAGGATTCCTGCACAAGGTTCTTCTTTCGTCCGCGGCATTGACATTTTCAGTCGAACCCATAAACTATATGGGTATGGGAACGGTCCAGCCGCTGCGGCTTTCCGATGCCGGGTTTCTGAAGAAATTGCGCGCCATCGCCAAGGACAGCGATCGTGTCGTCCTGACGAAACACGCGAAGCAGCGTATGCGCCAGCGCAGCGTCAACACCCGCCAGATCATGGAGTGCCTGCGCAGAGGACGTATCTGCGAGCCGGCGCACCTTGCCATCCACGGCGACTGGGTGGCGACGCTGGAGCATCGGTACGCAGGCGACGCAGTGCGGGTTGTGGTCGCCATCGAACGACAGGAAGACGGCGAGCTGGCCGTGGTGGTAACGGTCATAAACTGACCAGGAGAGCGTGATGATCAAGGGATACCGCTACACCGAAAGCGGCCTGACGAATGTCTGGCTGGCGAACGGCTACACCATCAGGAAAACCAAGTACGGCGAAGGCGTATCCGTCAGCGACGTGGACGGCCTGCACCGCGCCCTGGCGCGGGCGCTGTCGAACAAGCCGCGCCTGACGGGAACCGAGGTACGCTTCCTGCGTAAGGAAATGGGCCTGTCGCAGCGCGGCCTCGGCGAACTGCTGGGCGTGACCGACCAAGCGGTGTCGCTATGGGAGCGCAAAGGCCAGCTGCCGAAGACCGCCGATCGGCTGTTGCGCCTGATCTACGTCGAACACGACCGGGGCAACGCACCGATACGCAGCACCATCGAGCGCATCAACGAAATGGACGCGCAGGAGCGCGAGCAAATCATCGCGGAAGAGGCCAAAGGCGGCTGGAAGACGCGGCTGGCTGCGTGACCATAGAGGGTTCGCGCGCTACGCCGCCCGCTTGCCCTGCGCGTGGCGATCGGTCAGCAGGTACAGCACGTACTGGTTCAGGCTCACGCCCTGGGATTTCGCGGCTTTCGCCATGTCCGCGTGCAGGCGTTTCGGCACGCGCATGAGGAACTTGCCGCTGTAGGCCATTTCGTCCGCGGGCTTCGACGGGGCGGGCACGGCGCGCTTCATGCTCTTGGCGGTCTTGATCCAGGCGGCGATGGCGTCGTGCGCCTCGCGGATTGCCGCGGCTTCGGTCTTGCCCCAGGCGTTGCAGCCCGCGAGGTCGGGCACGACGGCGATGTAGCCCTCGTCCTCGTCGCTCCAGAACACCTCAATCGGATACTTCGTCATTTTCGTCTCCATACTTGTCCATCATTCGGATCAGCTGCCGCGCCTGGTAGGGCGGAATCGTGCCGCCCCGGTTCTGGAAGTTGAGCAGATCGGGCTCGTCCGGCCGGCCGAATACGCGGTGCGAGCCTTGTCCGCCGCTGTGGGTGAAGCCGAGCCGTTCGGCCACTTTGCAGGCGTCCTCGAAGCGCACCGCCCTGGGGTTCGCCCGGATCGCGGCCAGCAGCTTGTCTCGCCTCGTCATGGAAAGATTATACTATATGCGGTATCAAGTGTTGCTGCGTCCATCGCGGCAGCCGCGCTGGCGGCGAACTCGCTGGAACGTGTTTCGTTGTTCGGTCCGGGTTACCCGGGTGACTGCCGCTCGCTCGCGCCGATTGCGCTCAGCGTCGCCTGGGCGGTCGCGCGGAGTCGATCAGCCGGCAGGCGATGGCTATCGAGTTGCGCACGGAGCCTAGGTCGCCCACGTAGCCGGCCAGCGCTGCCTCCGCCCGTTTGCGCAGCGAGGCCGAGGCTATGAGGCCCTCCCGGGCAAGCAGCAGAATGTCTTCCCGGTCCTGATCCGAAAACCGGGAAAGCTTGGACACTGCGAGGTCGATCGGCGCAAGCACCCGCACGTCGAAAAGTTCCTTGTCGATCCCCGGAAAGGCGACGGGCTGCGCATCCTTGTGCGCATCCTCGTGCAGCAAGCCCAGCGTGTCGTTGTAGTTTCGATCGAGGTACAGGAGGCGCGCGCGACCATCGGGATCCCGGTAGGAGACCTCGATCTCATCATTGAACAGCACGCGCTTCGAAAAAACCGCATCTACGTCCTCCGACACGCGGGTTCCCGTGAGCAGATGCAGCGCGGCGCCTCCGGCTACGACCATCCGAATCGGGAATACGTCGGGCCGCGAACCCTTCAGCGCCTGCTGGATTCGCGACAAGACCTCGGTAAAGGCTTTCAAGTATGCATCCTGAGCCTTGATCTTCAGTTTCATGCGACACCCTTCCGCCGTCGCGCCATGGGAAGGAATCGACTTGCGCGCAACGGAGATCGCTTCAGCCACAGAGCAAAGACTTCCGGCGTGGAGATTCCCGGGTGAAGGGCCTCGGCGAGTCTCAGATACCGCTCCCGTTCGAACCCCCGGGCGCCTGCGAGCAAGACGGCTAGGCCACCCATGAAGAAGCCGGGCCCATGCGCCCGCCAATGATCCGCGTCGACATTTCCCGAGGCACAAAGATCGAGCAGGTTACTCTCATATTCCCGATCGAACGCGCGGGGTAGGTGCCCGCCGCCTTCAACAGTCGCAGGAACGGCGACCAGCGTA
>JAJZUN010000550.1 GCA_021848555.1 Pseudomonadota bacterium
GCGCGCGCCCAGCGCGACCTGGCGCGGCCACCAGGCTTCCACCGATGCGCACTCCAGCGCAACGGGCGCGGTGCGCAACAGGAAGTCCAGGCCTTGGGTTGGGTCGGGCATCCTGCCGCCGCGCTAGGCGCCGATTTTCACGCCTTGCTCCGTCGCGCGGCGTTCGGCCGAGACGATGGTGTTGCAAAGAAGCATGGCGATGGTCATCGGCCCGACACCGCCCGGGACCGGGGTGATCCAGCCCGCGCGCGCGAGCGCCGCCGCGTAGTCCACGTCGCCGACCAGCTTGCCCTCGGGCAGGCGGTTGATGCCGACGTCGATCACCGCCGCGCCCGGTTTGATCATTTCCGCGCCGATTGCGTGCGGCTTGCCGATGGCGCAAACCAGCACGTCGGCGCGCCGGGTGTGCTGCGCCAGATCCCTGGTCTGGGAGTGGCACAGCGTGACCGTGGCGCCCGCCTGCAGCAGCAGCAGCGCCGCGGGCTTGCCGACGATATTGCTGCGGCCGACGACGACCGCCTCCTTGCCGCGCAGATCGAGTCCGGTGGCGCGCAGCAGTTCCATGATGCCTGCGGGCGTGCACGGCACGAAGCAGGCATGCCCGGCGAGCAGGCTGCCGAGATTGCGCGGGTGCAGGCCGTCCACGTCCTTGTCGGGTGAAATGCGCTCTATCACCGCCATCTGCGCCAGATGCGCCGGCAGCGGCAGCTGCACCAGGATGCCGTGGATGCCGGCATCGGTGTTGAGCCGGTCGATGAGCGCGAGCACGGCGGTGAGCGGGCTGTCTGCGGCGAGCGCGTGTTCTTCGGAGCGAATCCCGATTTCGTGGCAGGCCTTGATCTTGTTGCGCACATAGATCTTCGACGCCGGGTTGTCGCCGATCACGACGGCCGCAAGGCCGGGCGCGATGCCGGCCGCATTGAGCCGGTCGGCGCGCAGCTTCCATTCGGTGCGCAGCGTCTGCGCGATGCGCTTGCCGTCGATGATCTGGGCCGTCACTGCGCGCTCCGGAGGTGGTGCATCGCTAATCTCGAATTCATAGCTGTTTTTCAGGAATGCTGCGAGTGTAACCGCTAGTCTGCGCCGATTCAAATGCGGTCGTCGGCGGCCGGGCAGGGATTCGGGTAAAGTTGCGGCTCCAAAAAAAGCAAACAGGCCCGTTTCACCGATGCCGGCATCCAGCCCATCCGAATTCATCAGCGTGCGCGGCCGCCGCCTCGAATACCGGCGCATCGCCGCGGCCGCCGCCGGCCCGACCCTGGTGTTCCTGCACGAAGGCCTGGGCTCGATCAGCCAATGGCGCGATTTCCCCGCGCGCATCGCCGCGGCTACCGGCCTGCCCGCGATCGTCTATGCGCGCTACGGCCACGGACAGTCGGACGTGCTCGAGCAGCCGCACGGCGTCGATTTCATGCACCGCGAGGCGCTGGAATCCCTGCCCGAGTTCCTGCGCGCGCTCGGCATCGCGCGGCCGATACTGATCGGCCACAGCGACGGAGCGTCGATCGCGCTGATTTACGCCGGCGCGGGCCATCCGCTCGAGGCCCTGGTGGCGATGGCGCCGCATGTGTTCGTCGAGGACATCAGCATAGCGGGCATCACCGCGGCGAAGCACACCTTCGAGCGCACCGATCTCGCGGGCAAGCTCGCGCGCCACCACCGCGACGCGGGCAGGACGTTTTACGGCTGGAACGACGTGTGGCTGGCGCCTGCGTTCCGCGGCTGGAGCATAGAAAGCTTCCTGCCGGCGATCCGCTGCCCGCTGTTGGCGATCCAGGGGTATGACGACGAGTACGGAAGCATGGCGCAGGTCGACGCGATCGCGCGCCAGGCGGGCGGGCCGGTCGAGGTATTGAAACTCGAGCAGTGCGGGCATGCGCCGCAGAAAGACCAGCCGGACACCGTCGCAAAAGCCATCGCTGAATTTGTCAGACGCTGCGGCGGCAAACATGCGGCACCGGCAAGCGGCTCGGTAGCGTAGTATCCGTGCCCAGAGAATCGCCTGGAGACGGCCGTCCCTATTGGCCTGGCGCGATATTGCAGCAGCCGGGGTGGTCTTGCCCGAATGTATTTCCGCGCATGCAAAAGCCGGTCCGGTTGCTGCGGTTGAATTATATAACGTAACATGTTACGATAAAACATGTCCGGTATCCGCGCCATTCTCCGCTCCAAGCGGACCCCAGCCGTCCGCGGCCGCCCGCCCAGCGGCAGCGCGCAGTCCGCTGCCGAGCGCATGCGCCGCTATCGCGAGCGCCAGCGCGCCGCGGGGCTGCGCCCGGTTACGCGCATGGAGGTGCCGGTCCGGACCCTTTCCGGCGGCGCGCTCAAGCACCGCATCATCGAGGCGCGCAGTCTGGCCATGCATTGCCTCGCCGCGCAGAAGATCATGCTCGATCCCGCGCTGCTCGATCGGGTGCGCGGCACCCTCGACGCCTGGCGTGCGCGTTACGGCAATGAATCGCCGCGCGCGCTCGAGGAATGGGCGCTGATTCTGAGCCGCCCGTGGCCGCAGATCGCCGCGTTCATCACCGATCCGGGAGAGCGCGCCACGCGGCTGCGCCAGTCCACGCCATTTGCAGGCGTGCTCAGCGCCCGGGAGCGGGAACGAATCTATGCGGCGTTCCGACCTTGAGCACCTGATCCGCGCCGCCGGAGCCGTCGCCGGCGAGCGCGAGTTGGTGATCATCGGCAGCCAGTCGGTACTGGGCCAGTTTCCGCATGCGCCTGTTGCATTGCTCATGTCGATGGAGGCTGATCTGTATCCACGCGCCCACCCCGAACTGGCCGACCGGGTGGACGGCGCGATCGGCGAGGGGTCCGCTTTTCATCAGGCGCACGGATACTATGCGCAAGGCGTGGGGCCGGACACGGCCACGCTGCCCAGAGGCTGGCAGCGGCGGTTGGTGCGCGTGGAAAATCCGAACACCAACGGCTACGCCGGGCTGTGCCTGGAAGTGCACGATCTCGCACTGTCCAAGTACGTTGCCGGCCGGGACAAGGACCGCGAATTTACGCGCGAACTCGCGCGCCATGGCTTGATCGAAAAAAAGACGCTGTTCAAACGCGTCGCCGTCACCAAGATGGAGCCGGCCGTTGCCAAGCTGGTGAAAGCCAGGATCGCCAGGGATTTTCCGGCGAAGAATTAGCAGGAGCAGCCTGGGAGAAAACGCACGGATCACAATTCCGGTTGTATCCGGCACCGCGGGCTTCTTACTTCCCCGACTCGATCCGCCACACCTGTGGCTGCGCCGGCCAGCTGCCGCGCTCGAGCGCGCGCGCGCCGTCGAACACCAGGTAGCTTTGCT
>JAJZUN010000551.1 GCA_021848555.1 Pseudomonadota bacterium
CCACTTGCTCTCGCCCTGGTGCTGACGGTCCTTGGTAATGCCGCCTTCCATTTCAGTGCATCGGCGCTCATTTTCGGCGCCGCGAATGTCGGAACGGCGGTCACCTGGGCCTTCATCATTCCCTATCTGCTGGGCATGTGTGCAGCATTTGACACTACGGGGCAGGCTGCGGCGATGGGCGGCTTCGCCTCGCATATGGGCCTGGCGACAGGACCGTTCGCTGCGGCCACGCTTTTGGGCGGGGCAAACTATCCGCTGCTGATCGATGCCGCTGTCGCCACACTTTTCGTGAGCGCCGTCGCGGCGCTTGTGCCGGCCCGGATCCTCGACCGGCGCGGTCGCGCCTGATCCATTTCTCTCCTCCAACCGGGAAGCCTCTATGAGCACCAATGCCGACCTTCTTGCGCGACGTAGCGCCGCTATTCCACGGGGCGTCGCCACCGCGACGCCGATCTTTGCGGCGCGCGCCAGCAATGCTGAGCTGTGGGATGCCGACGGCAAGCGCTATGTCGATTTTGCTGGGGGGATTGCCGTCCTCAATACCGGACATTGCCATCCCAAGGTGATCGCGGCGGTCAGAGCGCAGTTGGACGCTTTCACCCATACGGCGTTCCAAGTCGTGGCCTATGAGAGCTATGTCGCTCTCGCCGAGAAGCTCAATGCGCGCGCTCCCTTCAAAGGGCTGGCCAAGACGATTTTCTTCACGACCGGTGCCGAAGCGGTCGAAAATGCGGTCAAAATAGCGCGGGCGGCGACGGGCCGCTCGGCCGTGATCGCGTTCACGGGTGGCTTTCATGGCCGCACGATGATGACAATGGCTCTGACTGGAAAGGTCCAACCCTATAAACGCGCCTTCGGTCCCATGCCGGGCGAGACCTTCCATGTGCCGTTTCCGATTGCCCACTACGGTGTGACGGTCGAGGACGCGCTGCGTGCCCTGCAATTTCTCTTCAAAGCCGACGTCGAGCCAGCGCGTGTTGCGGCCATCATCGTCGAGCCGGTGCAGGGGGAGGGCGGGTTCCACAGCGCCCCTCCGGACCTATTAAGAGCGCTGCGTAATATCTGCAATGCCAACGGGATCTTGCTGATTGCAGATGAGATCCAGTCGGGCTTCGCCCGCACGGGACGGCTTTTCGGAATAGAGCATTCCGGTGTCGAACCTGACCTTGTGACAATCGCCAAATCGCTCGCCGGCGGCTTTCCCCTCTCAGGCGTTATCGGCCGCGCTGCGATCATGGATGCGGCAGAGCCAGGCGGTCTTGGTGGTACCTACTCAGGGCCGCCCATTGCCTGTGCGGCCGCACTGGCCGTCCTCGATGTTATCGAAGAGGAAAAGCTGCTCGAGCGCGCGACCGTGATCGGTGAGCATTTGCGCGGCCGGCTTACCGACTTCTCTCGGCGCAATGATCTCCTACCGCTCGCCCATATCCGCGGCCCAGGTGCGATGGTTGCTTTTGACATTGTTCGTTCGCGTGGTGGCAATGAGCCGGATGGCGACGCAGCCAAACGTGTCACCGCACGGGCACTCGAAAATGGGCTGATCCTGCTTTCTTGCGGCCTCCACGGCGAGACGATCCGCATATTGGTGCCGCTGACGGCGGATGATGCCATACTCGACGAGGGACTGGCCGCTCTCGAAACCTCACTAAGGATCTGAGGAGCAAGCCGGTGGCGACCGTGAACGAGGAGATGGCCTGCGAGCGTGCACGCCTGGCGCTGGCGCGCTCGGATCTGTTGCGCGAGGCGGCCTATATCGACGGGCAGTGGTGTACGGGAGCAGACACCATTGCCGTCACCAATCCGGCCACGGGCCGCATCCTGGGCTATGTGCCGTCGTTGGGGGCGGTCGAAACTGGGAAAGCTGTTACGGCGGCCCAGACCGCTTATCCCGCCTGGCGAACCCGCTCGGCCAAGGAGCGTGGTGCAATCCTTCGGCGTTGGTTTGAGGCTGTCATCGCCCATAGCGAGGACCTGGCACGGCTGATGACGGCTGAGCAAGGTAAGCCTCTTTCTGAATCACGCGGAGAGATTGCTTATGCCGCTGCGTTCATCGAATGGTTCGGCGAGGAAGCCAAGCGCGCTTATGGCGACGTCATTCCCGGGCCGCAGGCCGATCGTCGCATTTTGGTATTGAAGGAACCCGTCGGCGTGGTTGCGGCGGTAACGCCGTGGAATTTCCCGGCGGCGATGATTACGCGCAAGGTTGCACCGGCGCTGGCCGCCGGCTGTACGGTCGTGCTCAAACCGTCCGAGTTGACGCCGTTTTCCGCCCTTGCGCTAGCGCTCCTGGGCGAGGACGCCGGAATTCCCCCTGGCGTGTTCAACATTGTCACAGGCGCGCCCGGTGCGATCGGGGAGGTGCTGACCCAAGATGCGCGTGTGCGTAAGTTCACGTTCACCGGCTCGACTGCCATCGGGAAAATGCTGGCAGCACGCTGCATGGGAACGGTCAAACGGGTTTCGCTCGAGCTCGGCGGCAATGCTCCTTTCATCGTCTTTGACGATGCCGACCTCGATCTCGCAGTTGAAGGCGCCATGGCCTCCAAATTCCGCAACTCGGGACAGACCTGCATCTGCGCCAACCGTTTTCTGGTGCAAGCGAGCATCTACGAGGCTTTCGCGGAAAAGCTTGCCGCCCGGGTCACCGCATTGAAACCTGGCGATGGCCTCAATGGAACATTTGATCAGGGCCCCCTGATCGATGAGCGCGCCGTGGCCAAAGTCTCTGAGCATGTGCGCGACGCTTTGGCCCGTGGGGCGCGCTGCGTCGTCGGTGGTCGGCGACTTTCCCATGGTGGGACCTTCTTCGCGCCGACAGTGCTCACCGGCGTACCGCCCGACGCGCTGCTTTGTTGCGAGGAAACATTCGGGCCCATCGCCGGGCTTGTTCCTTTCGAGACGGAAGCTGAAGCCGTCAAGATGGCCAATGACACGCGCGCGGGCCTTGCCGCCTATCTCTTCACGCGCGACTATGACCGTTCGTGGCGTGTTGGCGAGGCCTTGGAATATGGCATGATTGGGCTGAATACTGGCCTGATCTCGACGGAGGTTGCACCGTTCGGTGGCCCCAAAGAATCTGGCCTGGGGCGGGAAGGTTCGCGCTACGGGCTTGATGAATATCTAGAATCCAAAATGCTTTGTTCGCGTTTGTCGCGCTGACGGCTGAGGCACACCATCCTGGCTACTTGTGGGCCACGTGGTGGAGATGACCGCAAAGGGTTACACAAACAAGGTCAAAGAGGCGATGGTGGACGACAAGACGGTACAGGCCCTCAAAGGGGCAGTCGATGAGG
>JAJZUN010000552.1 GCA_021848555.1 Pseudomonadota bacterium
GCTCGAATTCGCGGCCAATCCGGGACGGCAGCTGTCGGCTGCGGAAATCGCCGAAAAATACGGCGCTTCCACCCACCACCTGGCCAAGGTGCTGCGCGAACTGGGCCGGGCGGGACTGGTCGAATCGGCACGCGGCGTAGGCGGCGGCTATCGATTCAGCGGCAACGCCAAACGCCTCACCCTGATGGACGTGATCGAATTGTTCGAGGACATCAGCACGCGCACCGGCGAAAGCGACGAATTCGACACCTCGAGCGACGTCGGCCGCGCACTGGGCGCGGTGATGGCCGAAGTCGACGAAATCGCCAGGGCCACCTTCCGTTCCATCACCTTGGACACCATGCTCAAGCTGATCGAGCGCCAGCGCCGCGCCCTCAGCGACAGGAAGCCCGGCGCCTGAGTTGAGCTGGCGCAGCACTTCCAGTTCGCCTATGCGCGGCATGTTGATGTCGGGCAGCAGCGCTTACTGCGCGCCGAGTTTCAGCCGAGGCGCAAGCGCGGTACACTGTCGCCGTCGACGACAACACGAGAAAGGAGTCAGGCCATGGGCAATCGTGACAGGCAAAAAAGAGAGCAGAAAAAACCCAAGCAACCGAAGAAACCAAAACCCGCGTTCCGCACCGGGCGCGCCTGACCCATATTCGGCGGGCCCGATCCGGGCCCGCTCCCGTACTGCCCGGCCGAAGCATCGAAACAGAGGCCGTCTCGCGCGCCGACGCGAGGGGTGATGCCTGAAGACGCCCGATTGGCGCCGCTTTCCGCGGTATAGCCGGCCGCAAACGGCGTTATACGCCGAGGTATTTGAGGTGCAGTTCGGGCTGCGCGCGCAACTCTGCACTCGCGCCCGCATACACGACCGCGCCTTTCACCAGAATCACGACGCGGTCGGCGATCGCCGATACGGCGGCGAAATTCTTGTCCACGATCACCGCCGCTATGCCCGCCTGCTTGATGCTCCCGATGATGCTCCAGATCTCGCGCGAGATCTTCGGTGCGAGGCCCTCGGTCGCTTCGTCCAGGATCAGCAGGTCCGGATTGGTCATCAGCGCGCGCCCTATGGTCAGCATCTGCTGCTCGCCGCCGGAGAGTTGCGCGCCGCCGTGCGTGAGTCGCTGCGCCAGGCGCGGGAAGGTATCGAGCACGCGCTCGTAGGTCCAGTCGCGGCGGCCGCCGGCACCGGCGCGCGCCGCCATGACCAGGTTCTCGCGCACCGACAGATTGGGGAAGATGCCGCGCCCTTCCGGCACATAGGCGATGCCGCGGCGCACGATCGCATGCGTCGCCGCCTGCGTCATGTCGGCGCCGGCGATGTGCACCGTGCCTGAGCGCGGGCGCGTGAGGCCGAGCACGCTGCGCAGCAGCGTGGTCTTGCCCATGCCGTTTCTGCCCATCAGGCCCACCGTCTCGCCGCGGCGCACGGCAAAGTCGACGCCATGCAGGATATGGCTCACGCCGTAATAGGTGTGAATGCCGCGGGCGTCGATGAGCGCGCCTTCGTTCACTCTTGCTCCTCGGTACCCAGATAGGCTTCCTGCACCGCGGCGCTGGCGCGTATGTCCTCCGGCGCGCCGGAGGCGAGCACGCGCCCGTCCACCATTACCGTCAGCCGGTCGGCCAGGGCGAACACCGCGTCCATGTCGTGCTCGACCAGCAGCATCGCATGCGCCGGCTTCAGCTTCTGCAGCAACTCCACCATGCGCGCCGAATCCTCGCTGCCCATGCCCGCGAGCGGTTCGTCCAGCAGCAGCACGCGCGGCCGCGTCGCCAGCGTCATCGCGATTTCGAGCTGGCGCTGCTCGCCGTGCGACAGCGCCGCGGCCGGCTGCTGCGCGCGCTCGGCGAGCCCGACTTGTTCCAGCGCGCGTTCAGCCTCGCGCAGCACCTCGCGGTAGCCGAGCGCCGGACGGATGAAGCGCATCGAACTCGGCAGGCGCGACTGGGCCGCGATGCGGCAGTTCTCGAATGCGGTGAACGGCAGGAAGATGTTGGTCTTCTGGTAACTGCGGCCCACGCCGCGCTGCGAAATGCGCTCGGCCGACAGCCCGGCGATATCGGCGCCGTCCAGATAAATGCTGCCGGAAGTGCAAGCCAGATCGCCCGAGAGCAGGCTGGTAAGCGTGGTCTTGCCCGCGCCGTTGGGGCCGATCACCGCGTGGATCTGGTCGGTGAAAAATTCCAGCGACACGTCGTTCACCGCGGCCAGCCCGCCGAAGTGCTTGCACAGGCGCTCGGTGCGCAGCACGGCTTCAGTCATCGACCGCCTCCCTGCTCATTCCGCCGCCTCCACCGGCTTCTGCCTTAAGCGCGGCGCAAAGCGCCCGAGGCTGAGCAGGCCGTGCGGCAGCAGCAGCACCGCGCACACGATGAACCCGCCCATGAGCAATTGCCAGTGCTTGCCGATATCCATCCCGCCGACGACGGGCAAGCCCTGGAAGCCGAACTCGAGCAGGATCATGCTGAATGCACCGAGCACCGCGCCGCTCAGCGTGCCCATGCCGCCGAGGATCACCATCATCAGCACGCCGCCCGACTGATGCCAGCTCAGCGTCTCCGGACTGACGAAGCCGAACTGGGCCGCGGAAAAGTAGCCCGCCATGCCGGCGAGCGCGCCCGACAGCACGAAACAGACGAGCTTGTAGCGGTAAGTGCGGAATCCGAGCGAGCGCATGCGCTGCTCGTTGACGCGGATGCCGACGATCACGCGCCCGAACGGCGAGGCGAGCAGCATGCGCAGAGCGGCGTAGACCAGCGCCAGCAACACCAGCACGACGAAATAGAAATGGGTGTGGTTCTCCAGCGTGAACGGCTCCCATCCCGCGATCGCCGCCACCGGCTTGGCGTAGACGTAAATGCCGTCGGCGCCGCCGGCGATCTTGGTATCGTGAAACAGGAAAAACAGCATTTGCGCGAACGCCAGCGTGACCATGATGAAATAGATGCCCGAGGTGCGCAGCACGAAAATGCCGATGACGAGCGCGAGCAGCCCCGAGCACGCCATGGCCAGCGGCAGCGACAGCCACAGATCGGCCGCCTGGTACTGAGGCGCGGCATAGGCGAGCACATAGCCGGCGAGTCCGAAGAACGCGGCATGCCCCAAGCTTACCAGTCCGGTGAAACCGACCAGCAGGTCCAGGCTCATGGCGAATATCGCCATGATCATCATCTTGGTGAACAGCTGGATGTAATATTTCTCTGCGAACCAGGGCAGCAGCGCCAGCGCAAGCAGGCAGGCGAGCAGGACGAAGGCGGTGCGGGACTCGGGCATCAGCCGCCCTTGCCGAACAGGCCC
>JAJZUN010000553.1 GCA_021848555.1 Pseudomonadota bacterium
CCAGCGCCTGCGCGTTCGACGCCACCAACGGCTCCCCGCCCACATTGCCGCTGGTCATCACCAGCACCAGCGCCTGCTCTTCGCCCAGCCAGGCGCAGCCCTCGGGGCGTCCCGCCGCCTGGTGAAACAGCAGGTATTGCAGCGGCGTATAGGGCAGCATCGCCCCCAGCCAGGCCATACCCGGCGCGACGTCGGCCAGCAGTGCATCGCAAGCCGCAGTCTTCGGCAACAGCACGATCGGTCGCTCGCGCGCTTCGAGCAAGCTGCGCTGCTCGCCGTCGAGCCGCGCCAGCGCGCGCAGCGACGCCGCGCCGGCGACCATGACTGCAAATGGCTTCTCCGCGCGCGCCTTGCGCGCACGCAGCCGCGCTACCGCAGCTGCGTTGCGTGCGTCGCAGGCAAGATGGAATCCGCCCAGACCCTTCAGGGCGATGATTTCGCCGCGGCGCAGGCGCGCCAGCGCCGCGGCAACCACATCGCCTTCGTGCAACGGCGCGCCGGCGCCATCGACCAGCGCCAGCGCCGGCCCGCAGACGGCGCAGGCATTGCCCTCGGCGTGAAAGCGCCTGGAGTCCGGCGCGGCATACTCTTTGGCGCAGGCCGCGCACAGCGCAAACGGCGCCATGCTGGTATTGGCGCGGTCATAGGGCAGCGCCCGGCTGATGGTATAGCGCGGTCCGCAGTCGGTGCAGTTGATGAAGGCGTAGCGGTAGCGCCGGTCGCGCGGGTCGAACAACTCGCCCAGGCAGGCAGCGCATACGGCCGTATCGGTCGCAACAGCGGTAGTCGCACGGCCCGTCCGGCTGCCGGCGATGTCGAAATCGCCTGCTGCGTCCGCGCACAGCGCGCGCGTTTCGATGGCATCGATGCGCGCCAGCGCCGGCGCTTCGCGCTCAAGACGCGCGACGAACAGCTCAAGCTGGTCGTCCCGTCCCTGTATTTCGATCGCCACGCCCGCTGCGTCGTTGCGCACCCAGCCGGAGAGCCCGAGTTCGTGCGCAAGCCGCCACACGAACGGGCGAAATCCCACCCCCTGCACCGTTCCGCGCACCTGAATCGCGCGCCGCGTGGCAATCTCCGCCGGCGCTAGGGCGACGACGCTCACGCGTGCACACTCCATTGAGCCACAGGCGCCGCCGGCGCCTGAGCGCCACTGGCTGCGCGCACGCGCTGCGCTCCCTTGCCGATCCAGGCCAGCCATTCCGGCATACCTTCGCCGCTGCGTGCGGATATGCCCATGACAGTCAGATCCGGATTGGTCCGGCGCGCATTGTCGACGCAACAGCCGAAGTCGAAGTCCAGGTGCGGCAACAAGTCGATCTTGCTCAGCAGCATGAGCGAGGCGCGACGGAATATATCCGGATATTTGAGCGGTTTGTCCTCGCCTTCGGTCACCGACAGCAGCACCACCTTATGCGCCTCGCCCAGATCGAAGGCCGCTGGACATACGAGATTGCCCACGTTCTCTATCATCAGGATGCCATGCCGCGGCGGATCGAGCCGCGCCAGCGCATGCCCGACCATATGCGCGTCGAGGTGGCAGCCCTTGCCGGTGTTGATCTGCACCGCGCGCGCGCCGGTTGCACGTATGCGCTCGGCGTCATTGCTGGTTTGCTGGTCGCCCTCGACGACACAGATCGGGCCGCCCGCGCCCAGCGCGCGTATCGTCTGCACCAGCAGTTCGGTCTTGCCCGCTCCGGGAGCGGAGACCAGATTGAGCGCGAAGATGCCGCGCTCGGCCAGCGCCCTGCGGTTGTGCGCGGCGTAACCGTCGTTCTTCGCCAGAATGTCCTGCTCGATCCTGAGCATGCGCGCAGAGGCGTGCTCGCCCGGGTGGTCATGGCCATGACTGTGCGGCGTGCCGATCGCGTGCAGCAGCGCATGATCGCCTGCCACGGCTTCGATTCTGGCTTCGCCTGATTTGCACCCACATGTGCTGCACATCGCTGCCTCCCTGCCGGCGCCCTGTCCGCAGCGCGCTATTCGGCTTGCATTTGCTGCACCCGCATTTGCGTGCCTCCGGTTACCCGCAAGCGGTACCCGCCGCATTGCGGGCAGGGCTCGCCCAGCGCCGCCAGGCCGAACTCTGCGCGGCACTCTTCGCACCAGGCCGAGCCTGCGGCCGCGACTATTTCCAGGCGCGCACCGGCGGCGATGCTGCCGCGCGCCACTGCATCGAAGCAAAAGCGCATCGCTTCGGGCTCGACGCTGGAGAGCTGCCCGATTTCGAGCCACAATGCGTGCACGCGCCGCAAGCCCTCGCGCCGCGCCGTATCCTGCACAATCTGCAGTACCTCTTCGGCCAGCGCCATTTCATGCACGCGTGAATTCCTTTTCCGACCGATTGCATCGCGGACACAGGCTTGCGCCTAAGCTGCCGGCACCACGCATATCTAAGCTACGCGTTGTGCGCGTGCCGAATTTGATTTTGGTCAAGAGAAACCATGCGGGAGCCGCATGGCGGTGAGGCGGGGTGCAACGCGCCAGGTTCCGGGCGATAAGCCGCGCAGGCTCTGCGCGAACTAGGTGCGGCGGGCTTGGTTTCCCCGCGAGGCTGCGTCAGCCGGCGAAACGGGCGACGAACTCCTCCGCACCGACGGCAGGACCCTTGAAATCGGCCTGGATGAAGTCGCAGCCCAGTTCCAACAGGCGCGCAGCCGCAGCATCGTCGGCAACGCCCAGGGCGATCACATCGAGCTTGAGCTGATGCACCAGCCCGATCAGCGCGCGCAGCACGCCTTCGGACTGCGCCTGTACGCTCCAGTCCTGAGCGATGGACAGGTCGATCTTGAATTCGTGAAACGGCTGGTTGGCAAGCCAGAACAGGGACGACAGCGGTGCGTGCGCATCGTCGAGCGACAGCTTTATGCCGATTTGGTGCAGGCGCAGGAGCACTGCCTGCGCTTGCGCCTGCGCCGGAAGTGCCGAAATATCCCCGATTTCGAGCATCAGCCTGCCCGGACGCAACGACCAGGTGCGCAGCGCGCGCTCGACCAGCTCGGGAAGCTCCGGCTCCAGCAGGGTGCGCGCCGGAAAATTGATGGCAATGCGCAAATCCAATCCTGCGCGCTGCCGGAACTCGGAACAATTGCGCAGGGCCCGATTCAACAGCGACGAAATCAATTTGGTGACCATGCCGCCCTGCTCTGCCGCCGCGATCGCCTCGCGCATCGGCACCAGCTCGCACTTGCCGTCGCGCCAGCGCAGCATCACTTCCATCCCCATGATCTGCCCGAAGCGCAGGTCGAATTGCGGCTGAAACGCCAGTTCCAGCGCATCTTCCGCGAT
>JAJZUN010000554.1 GCA_021848555.1 Pseudomonadota bacterium
TGCCCCACTCCTGCGAGATCGTCTCGGCCAGGCGGATGCTCGGCCCGGTGACGTCGCTGCCGCCGCGGCTGTATTCGTAGGTCGACTTCTCGGCCAGCGTCGGCCGCGTGCAGGCGTTGAGGATGCGATCGACGGCCTTCACCGGATCGCGGGGGTTCATGGCGGCCATGAGGTACAGGGCCTGCGTCTCGGCGACGTCGCGGCTCTGCAGGGCCTGCGCCAGCGCGCCGCCGGCGACCGAGGGCGCGGCGGGCGTGAGCGCGAAGGGGTTGGTGGTGCGGTCGTTCACGGTGGAAATCTCCGGGGTGGTGGATGGGATCGCGCGGCTTAGTCCGCGTCGCCGGGCCTCCGGATCGGCGGGGTGTCGGTGGTGACGGTGAAACGCAGTTCGTCGGCGAAGGAATTGCTGCGGTCGACGTTGGTTACGCGAATCCGCACCGCGTCCGGCTGCCACTTGTTGATCTCGGTCTCCAGAAGCCTGGCAAGCGCCGCGTGGTTCAAGGTGATGGTGTTCTCGCCGGGCAAGTTCATGACGTTCTCCGAGGGGGTTGTTGCTGCTGCTCGCGCTGCAGCGGGGACGAGTCGCCCGGCATCGGCCAGGGGCCGAGGTCGAGCTCGCGCACGCGTTCCACGCTGCGAGGCAGCGGTGCGTTGCGGGGATGGTTGGCGCGCGCTGCGCGCTTGCCGCGGGGCTTGCTCATGGCTGCACCCCGAGCGCCAGCGCGAAGGCCAGCAGCGTGGCGGCGGTCGCCAGGGACCACAGCAGCACGCGCGGCCAGACCGGGGCGCGGTAGCGGGTGATGGCGCAGGCGCTGGCGGCGTCGGGCCCGAAGGCCTCGTGCAGCGTGCGGGGGAATCGGTAGTGGGTCATCGCATCACTCCCAGTCGTTGCAGCAGCAGCACCAGCAGCAGCAGCGCGCTGCCGAGGGCGCACAGGGGCGCCAGCACGCGCTGCTCGAAGCGCTCGCGGTCGCGCAGCAGGGCGATCAGGGGATCCATACGTGCCTCGCGAGGTAGACGAGGGCCGCGAAGCACGCGACGAGGAGCACCAAGAGGGTCACCTTGGCCAGCATGCGCATGCCGCTGCGCTCCTCGCGCTCGTCGTGCTCCAGCATTTCCACCTCGCCGGCCGTGTACAGCTCGGGGTCGCTCATCGCCGCTGCTCCACGATGCGCTCCAGGCTGCTGCCGACGATGCGCAGGCGCTCGGCATCCACGGGAGGCTCGGGCAGCAGCTCGGGCCAGTCGGCAGCCGTGGTCCAGAATCTCTGCATCAGCCGGCGCGCACCCAGGCTGCCCGCCCGGAATTCGTCGAGCAGGAACTGCAGCAGGTCGCGCGTCGACGGGTTCGGCACGTCGCCGAGGTCCAGCAGCCGCTGCAGCATCGCCGGGGTGGCCACGCGCGGGAAGTCGCGCACCAGCGCGCGGCCCTCCCGGAACCGGCGCTCGTCCTGCTCGTCCAGGGCGTCGGCGCGGGCTTGCGCGGCTGCGTCGGCTCGGGCGATCGCGGTGTTGCCGAGGTTGGGGTCGACCATGGCGAACCTCAGTCGTCGACCATGAAGTGCACGCCGCGCGGGCGCGCGAGGTACGCGCCCCGAAACTGCGGATTGACCTGGGTTTCGTCGTCGACCTGGCGCATGAAGCTGTGCGCGGCGTACCAGCGGTCGAACTCCCCCTCGGTGGCGTGCTGCAGCACCACGCGGCCATCGTCAGCGCGGATGACCGTGTGCCGTTCGTCGCCGTAGCCGTCGAGCGCCTGCAGGTGCAGCTCGATCTGGAATTCCGGCTGCTGGGACAAGACGCCCCAGGCCTGCTCCATCGCGCGCTTCCAGCCCTGCGCGAAGATTTCCTGCTCGTGCTTGCCGAACCCGACGACTTCGGGAACGCCGGCGCGAAGCGCCTCGATCACCTGTTGTGCGTCCATCTCGCTCTCCAGGCCCCGGGATGGGGCGTTGGAGAGATTGAAGCATGCTCCATCGCTAGATGCAAGCATACTTCGCCTTCTAAGGGTATTTCCTTAGACCGAGACGCAAAAAAACCGCCCGAAGGCGGTCGCTGCGGTGGTTCGGATTACCGGGATGGTGGTTCGCGGCACTCGACTTCCATGGTGCGATTGACCACGGACGCGCCGAACGCGGCTTGTGGGTTGGCGACGACGACCGCCGAGCTGTCGCCGTTGACGGCGATCACGCGATAGCCGCGTGTGCCGCACTTGTCGCCGGCCGCCTCCAAGCACCGGTTCCAGCTGCGCGCAAGGCCCGAGCAGTTCAGGGCGAACGCCTGGTGGCCGTCCGGCCCGTAAGTGGGGGTCACGTTGGCACAGGCCGCGAGTTGCAGCGCGAGAGCGCCGCCGAGCATCAGTTTTTTCATGGGAGCACCTTACCGACTGTTTCAGTTGACATCATCAACTATGGGAGCGCACGGGCCGTTAACGTTTAAGTGTCCCCACTCGCGTTCGTTTTTCCGGGTCATCCACGGGCGCATGTCGATCACTCCCCCGATGTCCTCGTGCTTTGGGTCGCGCCATAGGCGGCCAGCGCTACGGCCACCGCCTCCAGGCACCTCGCGCGGCCCTTGGCATCCGTGCCGCGCATGAGCTCCTGCACACGCTCCACTGCCGGATCGAACCTCGGGAAATCCACTACGCGCGCGGAAGTCTTGTCCTCCCGCGTGGGCGCAGGACCTTTGCCGGTGGCCAGCCACAACGCCGAGCAGCGCAGCTCCGCGCACAGCACGGAGTGGTTGACCGCGTTCAGCGCGTGCGTCTGACCCGACAGGACCAGGCCGATGGCCTTCGAGGTCGCAGCGCCGCCGCCTTTCGAGATGATCGAGGCGGCCTCGACGGCGGTCGGAATGCCGCGCACCTCGAGCAGATGCTTGAGGCGCCCAGCATAGGAATCGAGGTCGGTATATCCCATGCGCCATTCTTCCGCGGCGGCAATGAAGGGGGCTTGAATCATCACTTGAAGCATGCTCCAATCAGCCCATGCTCAAGCGAACCGCATTCGAACTCCTCGGGGGATCCGCGTCGGAAGTGGCACGCCATGTTGGGGTGAGCGTCTCCGCCGTCGGGCAGTGGCCCGAGGAACTGCCACCCCGCATCGCAGACCGCGTCCTGGCCGCGCTGTACCGGCTCGAACACCCCGAAGTCGCGCAGCCGAACGCCGCGCCTCTCTCCGACCAGGCCGCCGCCTGAGGCCGCCATGCGCAAGCTCAAGCTCTCCCTGCGCCACCGCCTTCGCGTGCGTGGCGCGCACCCGTCGCTGCGCTCCATGATGGAGGA
>JAJZUN010000555.1 GCA_021848555.1 Pseudomonadota bacterium
CTCAGCTCCGGCCGCAGTGGCTGCGAGCCTGGCTCGTGGCGCCGGTTTTCAGCCCGCGCTTCGTCGAGCACGCTGACATGTTCGCTGCGTCACTGACCGCGAACGGCCACCGGCTTTTCGGAAAGCTCCTGGTGTGGATGCAGGCAGAGAAGACGACACCCAACCCTATGGTGCTGTCCGGAGTCTTGGGCGGCGATCTGGACGCCGCCGCGCGTATCCGTATCGCGGACTCGCTAGGCTGGCCTTCCGACTTCGCGGCGTGGCGCCGCCTGCTCACATGGGCGATCGAACAGGTCGAGTCGATTCCTGACGCACAGTTGCGGGATCTCGTAACGCTGTTCGAAACCTGGCAGGTCGCTGTCGCGGACTTCCCCAACGCAGTGTCGCAGCGCATCGTAGCCCGGTGCGCAACGTGGTTGCACGCGATCGAGGACGAGCATGTGGAACGCCGGCTTCGATACGGCACGCCTGCAAACGACGGCACGCCGCGCCCGCGGGTGCCGACGCAGCTGGAGACGGAGCTCCGCGCGTTGGTGCTCCGCGCAGCGCGCGCTTACCCTGATGTGGTAAACGCCTATCTCGCTAAGGTCGAGACTATCGAGCGCTGGTCCGATGGCGCGTTCCGCGAGCTCATGACATTCGCGCCGGTTCTGGCGCAGACGCATCCTGCGCTGCTCGCGAGGGTCGCCAAGCGCTGGTTCATGAGGGAGCTGCCGGACGACACATCGGCACGGTGGCGTCGCGAAGCGCGTGAAGAGGGTCGCCGGCGCAGGGAAGCCGAGGCCGTCCCGCCGGAGAAGAGATCGCGGTGGGACAAGCTCGCGCTTTCGAGCACGTCGATCATGCACCACTCGTTCTCCCACCATGATTGGGATCGACTGTCGATCGGCGGCGACCATCAGGGCTTCTTCCCCGCCTCGCCTCTCCGCGAACCGTTCCACTCGCTGCTCGCGTGCGATCCGGCGACGGCGCTTGCGCTAATCCGAGATGTGACAAACCACGCCACCACGGCATGGCGTCAATTGCATCGCCACTGGCATGGCAGCGCGACGCCGTTACCGCTCGTAGTTGCGTTCCCGTGGGGAGAGCAGGAGTTCTGGGGGGACGACCGGCACTATTTCTGGTTCCGCGGGCATGGTGGGCCACAGGTTGTGGAGTGCGCGCTCATGACGCTGGAGCGCTGGGCCATCGCGCAGCTCGATGCGGGACGCCCATCGGACGAAGTGCTGCAAGAGCTGCTGGACGGGCATACGAGCATCGGCGTCCTGGGGATCGCGGTGCACCTCGCCTTGCGAGCTAAGCAAGTTTCGCCAACGACCTTGGCGCTGCTGCGCAGCCCGCGGCTGTGGCGGCTCGACCTGCAGCGCCAGGTCCAAGAGCACCAACTGCAAAGCGCGGGGCTGATGGGCTTCGAAAACGCAAGCGTCGACGCGGTGCACCGACAAGCAGTCGCCGACAGCAGCCAGATGACGTCGCGCCGCTTAGAACTGCGCGACCTGGTACCGCTCTTCGTCCTCGGAGGCGACACGGCCTTGCGGGACGCGTGCCGCGCCGCTCTCGACGACTTCCCGAACAAGCTGGAATTCGCCTATCAGGAAGAGGCGCAGAACCCAGAACATGTTGCCGAGCTCCGCCGCACCGCCGAACTTTGGTCGGAGTTGGGCCACGCCGAGAACTACACCGCAGCTCCGATCCCCGGCCGCAGTGATGTGGTCCAGATCTCGATGAGCAGTCCGCGACACGAAGCTCCCGAGGTGCAAGCTGCCCTGCAACGCCATGCGCAGGCGGCGCGCGAGATGGAGTTGTGGCTGTGGGTTGATAAGTGCTTCACGTTGCGCCAATGGGCGCCGGGCTTCTCGGTGGACGACGCCATCGGGCGTGCGAAAGAGCTGGCTGATGCGGCTACTGCAGGGCGGTCGATGTCGCCGATGCCTGGCAGTGGGTTGACGGATGGCGCGATTGCGGGAACGGCAGCGGCCGTGATTTGTTTCACCGATGCGAGCGGGCATGAGGCCTGGGCCGATGCCACCATCGATAGCTTCCGCGTTGCGCAGGACGAGATCTCCGACGACACGTTTTCTGGATCGGTGATCCCTTGGCACCCGAAGATCTTCGTGGCGCATGCGTTGGCCGCGCGTATCAGGTCGGCCCGCGAATGTCCTGCCGACCGCGAAGCGCTCTATCGCTTGATTGCGCACCCGCTCGATGCGGTTTCGTTCGTTGCGCTGTCCGGCGTCGCTGGCTGCTGGCAGCGCGACGCGCGGTTCGCCTGGTGTGGCCTGAACCTCGGGTTACGGTTGGCGCAGCTCGTAAGCAGGCGAGACATGCGCCGGCTAGATACCGACGCACGGCGGCAGGTGGAATCGGACCACCGCGCCGCGACGATGGCCGCGGCACTCGACGAGTACCGTGCGCAAGGACCGCTGCCTGCCTGGGTGCGCCCACGGCCCTCGTGGGTACGGGCCGCGCCGGAAGCTGAGAATCCGCAGACTCTCGACGGGGAAGAAGACGAAGGGTGGCAGGGCACCGACGATCTGTGGGACGGCCGGTACGCCGCGAACGTCTTGCAGAGAGTCCCAGTGGCGGTGGTCATGGCGAGCGCTGGCCGTGCGCACTTTGTCGACGCCCTCGAGGCTTTTATCGGCTGGACGCTCGACACGATCAACCCGGTGTGGCGAACCGAGCGGCGTCGGGGCCGCGAGCGTGGCGATGCAAACCTGTACGAGTGGGAGGATCAGCTGGGTCGGATGGTGGCAAGCTTTGCCCCCCATCTTCCAGCCGACGAGATCTTGCAGAGGTTGTTGCGGCCGATCCTTGCGCAGCCTGACGAAATCGCGATGCGGCTGCTCGCGCCGTTCACTGTGTCGTTGGTCTGCGGCGAAGTCCTCGATGCGCCGGAGGTCCGCGATGACACCCTGCACCTGCTGCAGGCCGTACTCGATCGAACGTTGGAGAATGACGATCTGCGCCGTTCGCCGTACAACGACGGGCGCATGGGCGGCTTCAATCTACCGGAGATTGTCAAGTCGCTGCTCTTCGTGATTGTTGATCACGCACCTGGCGCTACACGCTTCGCGAATGGCCTCTGGGATGACATTAGCAGGGTAATCCCGCTTATTGACCGCATGGTGCGCGCCGCCGGCTGGAACCCCTACGTCGCTCGCCAGTTCGTCACGCTATGCGAACGTTCCGGTGCCGCCTACCCGGCTGACACATTCGCCGACCAAGTGCTGGCGCAGATCGTCGATGGGCGCCTCCCTGCGGGCTGGAAGGGCTCTTTG
>JAJZUN010000556.1 GCA_021848555.1 Pseudomonadota bacterium
TTTGCAGCAGAGCAGCGGCGTGGCCTACCTGTTCATCTCGCACAACCTGGCGGTGGTGGAACACATCGCCGACGAGGTATTGGTGATGTACCTGGGCAAGACGGTCGAGCACGGCAGCAAGCGCGACGTCTTCACGCGGCCCCTGCATCCGTACACCAAGGCATTGCTGGCCAGCACCCCGCGCATCGATCCGGCGCAGCGCCAGAAAAAAATCATTTTGAGCGGCGAACTGCCCTCGCCGTTGGCGCCGCCGACCGGCTGCGCCTTCAACACCCGCTGTCCGCACGCGCGTGCGCAATGCCGGGAGCAGGTTCCGCCCCTGAATGCGTTCCAGGGGCGGCAAGTCGCTTGTCACCGCGTCGCCGAAATTTCCTGAAATCGCCTTCCCCACCAACAAGGAGCTGCCATTGAAATCGTATTTGTTTAGCGTCCTGGCACTGGTACTCGGCACGGCTGGTGCGGCCGCAGGCGAACCGCCCAGGCAGACCTCCGGCATCGACCTCGAATACGTAGACAGCACGGTCCGACCCCAGGACGATTTTTTCCAGTATTTCAGCGGCAAATGGCTCGCGACGACCAAGATCCCCGCCGATAAATCCAGCTGGGGCTCGTTTCTCGAACTGCGCGACGATACCCAGAGCCAATTGCGCGCAATCATCGAAGCGGCGGCGCAGGATGCGCACGCAGTGCCCGGCTCCGACGCACAGAAAATCGGCGACTTTTATGCCAGCTTCATGGATGAACAAACGCTGGATCGGCTGGGACTGAAGCCGCTCGCGCAAGAACTCGCGCGGATTGCGGCGCTGAAGGACAAGCGGCAGATTCCGGCGCTGATCGCGCATCTGCATCGATTGGGCGTGAAGACCGCCTACCGTCTGGTGATCCATCAGGACGCGCGCGATTCCACCAAATACGTCGTCGACCTGGGACAAAGCGGCCTAGGCATGCCCGATCGCGATTATTACTTGAAGCGCGATGACGCCAAGTTGGGCGCGGCCCGCAGCAAGTATCAGGCCTACGTCGACAACCTGCTGAAGCTGGCAGGCGATAAGCACGCTGCCGTCCACGCCAAGCAGATCCTGGCGCTTGAAACCGGGCTGGCTGAAGTCCAGTGGACCAAGGTTGAAAACCGCGATCCCGTCAAGACCTACAACAAGGTCGAGCTCAGCCGACTCAGCCAACTCGCACCCGGCTATCGCTGGAAAGCTTATCTGGATGCCGCCGGCATCAGCGGCAAGGTCGATTACGTGATCGTCAGCCAGCCCAGCTATTTCACCGGCCTCGATCGGGTCCTGAAAAAAATGCCCTTGTCAGCCTGGAAGGCGTATTTCGAATTTCATCTGCTCAACAGCTACGCGCCGTTCCTGTCTCAGCCCTTCGTCGATGAGCACTTTTCCTTCAACGGCGAAGTGCTGCTGGGGATTCCGCAGAACCTGCCGCGCTGGAGGCGCGGCGTGCTTACGCTCGAACAATCGATCGGCGAGAGTCTGGGCAAACTCTACGTCGCACGCTATTTCCCGGCCGAGCGCAAAGCACGCATGGAAGCGTTGGTGCAAAATCTGCTCGCGGCCTACCGCCAAAGCATAGGCGAGCTCGACTGGATGAGCCCGCAGACCAAGCAGGAAGCGCTGCAAAAACTGGCCAAGTTCACGCCGAAGATCGGCTATCCGAACAAATGGCGCGACTATTCGGCACTGCAGATCGTCAAAGGTGATCTGGTCGGCAATGTCGCGCGCGCGAACGCGTTCGAATACCAATACCAGCTCGCCAAGCTCGGCCGTCCGATCGACCGCGAAGAGTGGGGGATGACGCCGCAAACCGTAAATGCCTATTACAATCCGGAGTTGAACGAGATCGTGTTTCCGGCGGCGATTCTGCAGCCGCCGTTTTTCGACGCCAATGCCGAGGATGCGGCCAATTACGGTGCGATCGGCGCCGTGATCGGCCACGAAATCAGCCACGGATTCGACGACCAGGGCAGCCAGTACGATGGCGACGGCAATTTGCGCGACTGGTGGACCAAGGAAGACCACAAGAACTTCGCCGCCAAGACCAAGATGCTGATCGAGCAATACGATGCGTTCAGTCCGGTGCCGGGTTACCACGTCAACGGCAAGCTGACATTGGGCGAAAATATTGCCGACAATTCCGGTCTCGCGATCGCGTACAAGGCTTACCATTTGTCGCTCGGCGGCAAGGAGGCTCCGGTCATCGACGGATTGACGGGTGACCAGCGACTGTTCATGAGCTTTGCGCGCGTCTGGCGCGGCAAAACGCGTGAAAGCCAAGCCATCGTGTGGCTGAAGACGGACCCGCACTCGCCCGGGCGCTTCCGCTGCGACGGCACACTCGCGAATCAGCCTGGTTTCTACAGCGCGTTCGATGTAAAGCAAGGCGACCGGATGTATCTGCCACCCGAGCGCCGCGTGATGATCTGGTAACGAAAGGACAGCAAAATTTTCCGCGCCCTGCTGACGCTTTGCCTGCTCTGGGCCGCGCTCGCCCCGGCGTCGGCCCAAGTGTACAAATGGGTCGATGAAAAGGGCAGGACGCATTATGGCGAGCGCCCGCCTCAAGGCAGGAAAGCGCAGGAGGTGGAGCAGCGCCTGGCCAATCCCGGACCGGCGCCGGGCAAGGCCGCTGAGCCGGATTGGAAGGCCAAAGACCTGGAATTCCGCGGCCGCCGCATCGAAGCCGAGCAGGCAGAGTCCAAGCAAAAGCAGCAGGAAGCGGCGAGTCGCCAGACCTGCAACCAGGCGCGCGACCACCTCGCCCAAATGAAGACGGCGCGCGGCGTGTACCGGCTGAACGAGCGGGGCGAACGCGTGTATGAAAGCGACGAGGAACGCCAGGCCAGCGTGGCGCGGCTGGAAGCGCTGGTCGCGCAGCGCTGCCGCTGACACGCCGCATCCGGCATCCTTGCCAGCCTCAATACGTGGTTAAATCCCGTCCGTCATGAAATCCACCGTTCAAATCGTCCTGGCCTCGACCTCGAAATACCGGCGCGAACTGCTTGCACGGCTGGGGCTTCCATTCGAAGTGGCGTCGCCGCATGTGGACGAGACTGCGCTGCCCGGGGAAGCCCCGCAGGATACTGCGCGGCGCCTGGCCGAAGCCAAGGCGCGGGCGGTAGCGGTGCGTTTTCCCCAAGGAATTATCATCGGCTCGGACCAGGTCGCGGTGCTCGAGGGCATGCAGTTGGGCAAGCCCGGGAATCACGCCAATGCGCTGCGCCAGCTCAAGGCGATGCGCGGCAAGGAAGTCGTGTTCCACACCG
>JAJZUN010000557.1 GCA_021848555.1 Pseudomonadota bacterium
CCTTGGATATGTCCATGGAGGGACTGGAAGTCTGCGCCACCTGGCTAGCCGGGCGCACGCGGTAGCGGCCGGTGCGGAAGAACTCGTCCAGCACATTGTTCTCGTTGGTGGCGAGAATCAGGCGCGCGATCGGCAGGCCCATCATGCGCGCGATGTGGCCGGCGCAGATGTTGCCGAAATTCCCCGAGGGCACGGCAAACGCGACCTGTTCGTCGTCGGATTGCGTCACCGCGAAGTAGCCGCGGAAGTAATACACGATTTGCGCCGCGACCCGGGCCCAGTTGATCGAGTTGACCGCGCCTATCCTCTGGCGCGCCTTGAACGCCGCGTCGTTGTTGACCGCCTTGACCATGTCCTGGCAATCGTCGAACACGCCGCGCACGGCGATGTTGTAGATGTTCGCATCCTGCAGCGAGAACATCTGCGCCGTCTGGAACGGGCTCATTTTCCCGTGCGGCGAGAGCATGAACACGTTCACCCCGCGCTTGCCGCGCAGCGCGTATTCGGCCGAGGAGCCGGTATCGCCCGAGGTCGCGCCGAGGATGTTGATGCGCTCGCCCGACTTGGCGAGCACGTACTCGAACAGGTTGCCGAGCAGCTGCATCGCCATGTCCTTGAACGCGAGCGTCGGCCCGTTGGACAGCTCGAGGATATGCAGCCCCGGCTCCAGCGTCTTCACCGGGGTGATCGCCTCGGTGCGAAACACCGCCTTGGTGTAGGTCTTCTCGCACAATGCCTTCAGGTCCGCGGCCGGAATGTCGTCGCAGAATTTGTGCAGGATTTCGTACGCGAGATCGGCGTAAGACAGCTTGCGCCAGGCCGCGAGTTCAGCGGCGCCGATGCGCGGATAGCTCTCGGCAATCGCAAGCCCGCCGTCCGGGCACAGCCCGCCGAGCAGGATCTGGGTGAAGCTTTGCGGCGCCATGCCGCCGCGGGTGGAAACGTAGCGCATCGCGAGCCTAGTTGCGTCCGAGTGCTTCGAGCCGGATGCGCGTCACCTTGCCGGTCACGACGGCGAGGTTCTCGATCGCGGCGATCGCGGCGTTGATGTGTTTCTCGCGCGTTTCGTGCGTGAGCATGATGATGTCCACCTGCTCCTCGCCCTCGGAGGGCTCCTTCTGCACCATCGCATCGATGGATACCTCGTGGTCGGCCAGGATGCGCGTGATATCGGCGAGCACGCCGGGCCGGTCCACCACGCGCATGCGCAGATAATAGGAGGTGACCACCTCCTCCATCGGCAGGATGGGGACACTGGACATTTGATCGGGCTGGAATGCCAGATGCGGCACGCGGTGCTCCGGGTCGGAGGTATGCATGCGCGTCACGTCGACCAGGTCCGCCACCACCGCGCTCGCGGTCGGCTCGGCCCCGGCGCCCGCGCCGTAATACAGGGTGGCTCCGACCGCGTCGCCTTTGACCAGGATCGCGTTCATGACGCCTTCGACGTTGGCGATCAGGCGCCGCAGCGGAATCAGCGTCGGGTGCACGCGCAGTTCTATGCCCTCCGGCGTCCTGCGCGTGATGCCGAGCAGCTTGATGCGGTAGCCGAGCTGTTCCGCATAGCGTATGTCCTCCTGCGTCAGCGCCGAAATGCCCTCGGTATAGGCCTTGTCGAGCTGCATCGGGATGCCGAACGCGATGGCCGACATGATGGTGAGCTTGTGCGCGGCGTCGATGCCCTCGATGTCGAACGTCGGATCGGCTTCGGCATAGCCCAGGCGTTGCGCCTGTTTCAGCACGGTCTCGAACGCGAGGCCCTTGTCGCGCATTTCCGACAGGATGAAGTTCGAGGTGCCGTTGATGATGCCGGCGATCCATTCGATACGGTTAGCGGTCAGACCTTCGCGCAGTGCCTTGATGATCGGGATGCCGCCGGCGACTGCGCCCTCGAACGCGACCATCACGCCTTTGGCCTGCGCCGCGGCGAAGATTTCGTTGCCGTGGGTCGCCAGCAGCGCCTTGTTCGCGGTGACCACATGCTTGCCGTTGGCGATCGCCTTCAGCACCAGCTCGCGCGCGACGCCGTAGCCGCCGATGAGTTCGACCACGATATCGATCGCAGGATCGTTCACCACCTCCCAGGCGTCGGCAGTGACCGCGGCCTGGTCTCCGACCAATTGCCGCGCGCGCGCGAGATCCTTGTCGGCGACCTTGGTGATGCGGATGCCGCGGCCGGCGCGGCGCTGGATTTCCTCCTGATTGCGCGCGAGCACATTCCAGGTGCCGCCGCCAACGGTGCCGATACCGAGCAATCCGACGCTAATGGGGTTCATGTGTTGCCGTTCTCTTTACGAAATCGATGAATGAATAAGCTTGCCGCGGCAGCGGCCTCACGCGTGCCGCCTGCGGTAGCCGTCCAGGAACCGTGCCATGCGCGCGATCGCCTCGGTGAGATCGTCGCTGTTGGGCAGGAACACCAGACGAAAATGATCCGGGCGCGGCCAGTTGAAGCCACTGCCCTGAACCACCAGAACCTTTTCCTCTTCGAGCAGCTCGAGCACGAATTGCTGGTCGTCCTTGATCGGATACATGTTCGCGTCCAGGCGCGGGAACAGGTACAGCGCCGCTTTCGGCTTGACGCAGGATACGCCGGGAATCTGCGTAATCAGGTTCCAGGCGAGGTCGCGCTGGCGGCACAGCCGACCGGTCGGCGCGACCAGGTCGTTGATGCTCTGGTAGCCGCCCAGCGCCGTCTGCACCGCATACTGGCCGGGGACGTTCGCGCACAGGCGCATCGAGGCGAGGATGTTCAGCCCTTCGATATAGTCCTGCGCATGGCGTTTCTCGCCCGACACCACCATCCAGCCGGTGCGGTAGCCGCAGGCGCGGTAGTTCTTGGACAGCCCGTTGAACGTGACGAACAGCAGGTCGTCGGCGAGCGAGGCGATCGAGGTGTGCGTCGCGCCGTCGTAGAGCGTCTTGTCATAGACCTCGTCGGCATAGACGATGAGCCGATGCTTGCGCGCGATGTCCACCAGCTCGCGCAGCAGTTCGTCCGGATACAGCGCGCCGGTCGGATTGTTCGGATTGATGATCACGATCGCGCGCGTGCGCCGGGTGATTTTGGCGCGGATGTCGGCCAGATCCGGCAGCCAGCCGTTGCTCTCGTCGCAGCGGTAGTGGAGCGGCATTCCGCCGCCCAGGCGCACCGCCGCCGTCCACAGCGGATAGTCGGGCGCGGGCAGCAGCACGTCGTCGCCGTCGTCGAGCAGCCCCTGCATCGCCATGACGATCAGCTCCGAGACGCCGTTGCCGATGATGATATCTTCGAGT
>JAJZUN010000558.1 GCA_021848555.1 Pseudomonadota bacterium
CCCTTCCTCCTACCCGATGGGTATCGCTTCAATGAAAAATCCAGGCAGAAGGTGGATTGCCGTCCTTGCTTTGCTCGCCGTAGCCGGAGCCGCCTGCGGCGCCGAAGCGCCGCAGGCAACGAGCGGGGGCGCGGAACCGGCGTTCGCGCTGGTCGACGGGATCCCCATCACCACGGCGCAATACGATGCGCAGCTCACTCTCGCGATCCGCGACAAATACTACCACCGCCGCCCACCAGAGGATCAGTTGCGCGGCCTGCGGCGCGAGGTCGGCGACAGCCTGATCGACCGCATCCTGCTGCTGGCCGAAGCAAAGCGCCGCGGCCTGCAACCCGACCCGGAAAAGCTGCGCCAGTCGGTCGCGCAATTCGAGGAACGCAACCGCGCCAATCCCCGTTGGCAGGAGGCACGCGAGCAACTGCTGCCCGCGCTGGAGCAGGAACTGGGGGAAAACGCCCTGCTGGCGCAAATAGAGCAAAACGCGCGCCAGACGTCGGAACCTACGCCTGAGCAGTTGCGCCAATACTACGAGGGGCATCACGACGCATTCACCGAGCCCGAGCGCGTGCGCCTGTCCATCATCCTGCTGAAGGTCGATCCGGGCCTTGCGCAGCCGGAGAAAGCGAAAATCCTGGAGCAGGCGAAAGCGCTGCATGCGCGCCTGGCCGCGGGCGAGGATTTCGCCGCACTGGCGAAGGAGTTTTCGGGCGATGTGACGGCACCCAATGGCGGCGACATGGGCTACGTACACCGCGGCATGCTGGGCGAGGAAGTTCACAAGAAACTCGAAGCCCTTTCGCTCGGCGCCTTTTCCGAACCGATCGTGCTGATGGAAGGCGTGGCCATTCTCCGGCTCGACGGGCGCATTCCGGAGCAACTGAAGAGCCTGGAAGAGTCGCGGGAGCGGGCCGTGAAACTGTGGCAGCGCGAGGAATCGGACCGGCTGTGGCAACAGTTGAAAACGTCCTTGCGCAAAGCGGCGAAGGTGGACATCATCGACGCCGCGCGCTACCCGGAGACGGAAGCACCGAAACCATGAACGGGTATCGGCACCTTTCAGGCGCAGGCTGATGGCGGGGAAAATCCACCTGCCGCTGGCGGTGGCATGTGCCTTGGCCGGTTCAGGAAATTGCTTTGCCGAGCCCGCGGATCAACGGCCTGCGCCCGTGCTTCACGCGGCGCTGCAAACTGCCCCGCGATCGCAGATCGGGGGAGCCGCGCCGCGGGCGCCAGGCCAGTCGCCGCCCGAGCAGGCAACGGTACCCGGCGCGCGAGTCGATTCGACGCCTTCCCCCGGGCTGCGCATGGCACGCGTACTCGAACCCTTGCCGGAAGCGGCCCGGCCCGCGCCGACTCCGGTCCGGAGCGCGCAACTCGATTCGACGCCTTCCCCCGTGCTGCGCATGGCGGGCGTACTTGCGCCCTTGCCGCAAAAAGCCGGGCGCACGCCGCGCGAGGACGGACCCTTGTTGCTGGCGCAGGCCGAGCTTGGGCAAACGCGTTCCGATGTATCTCCGGCTGCCGCACCGCGCCCAGGGAGCGGGGCCTCGGCGCTGAAGGCCGATCGGCCGCCCGCGCCGGGTCCGGTGCTCCTGGCGCAGGCGGAAGGGGCATTACCGGGCATACGGGTCGCCGCGGCCGCCGCGCCACAACCTGGAAAAGAGGAATCGGCGCTGATCCCGGGGAGCGCTACCCCGGAGGTGCCGCGCCCGAAGAAAAACCGGGCCTCGGCCACCGCCAACATGGGGACCCAGGTGGCGCAGGGACCGAACGGCAAGGGCAAGGGCGACGGCGAGGCGAAGGAAGCGGGAGGAACCGGGTTCAGCCTGTGGAAAATTCCGCCGATCCGCTGGGGCGGCGACGTGTCGCTCAACCTGAGTTCGACCGCGTCGCAGGGCTCGCCCCGCACCACCCAGGTCTACGAATCGGTCGGAATCCGCGCGGACAGCTATGTGTTCCAGCCCTGGTTCGCGCGGGTGAGCGGGGCGCTGCGCGTCATGCAGGTGAACGAGGGCCTGACCAAGCGGCTCGCCACCGGGGACACCGGCTCCACCACCTACACCGGCAACGGCAACCTGGCGCTGTTCCCGGTCAGCCGGTTTCCGTTCAACGCCAGCTACGACGTGAGCGACAGCCGGTCCAGCGGAGAACTGGTGCCCAGCGGCTATACCAGCCGGCGGCTGGGCCTGCGCCAGAGCTACGCACCGCTCACCGGCAATGCAAATTACCTGCTCAGCTTCGACCGCAGCGTCATCAGCTCGGATGCCGGCGGCACCGACATCGCCAAGTCGCTGGTCGGGACCATGAACAACAACGTCGGTTTCCATAGTTACAACCTCAACGCCAGCAGTTACAGCAACACCCACAGCAACACCGGCGACAAGTCGCAGATCAACCGTATCAACGCCAATTACGATTACCGGCCCGGGTCCACCCTTTCCGTGGCCAATATGGTGAATCTGGGCACGAGCGATTTCCGCTATTCCACCAACGGCGCCGCGTCGGACAGCCGCGACCGGTATCTGCAAATGAACTCCTTCGCCACCTGGCGGCCGGGGGAAAGCTCGCCGCTGATGGTGACCGGGGGAGCGCGGCTGTACCAGTCGAGGTCCACCACCAATGGCACCGAAACCGAGGCCAGCACCATCGCCGGCAACGCGGCGGCGACCTATACGCTCAATCGCAACACCGTGCTGACCGGGTCGGGCACGATGACCCAGGCGAGCAGCGCCGGCCGCGACACCACGCTGACCAATCTCTCGGCCGGCGCCAATTACACCGGGGATGCCATCCGCTTCGGCGAATACAGCTACGGCTGGGGCGGGGGCGCGAACGTCTCCCGCCAGAACATCAGCGATCAGGCAAGCACGAACACCGTCGGGACGCGCATCGGGCATAGCCTCAACCGCGGTTTCCGCCTGGCGGAGAATTCGAACCTGATGCTCAACGCGAGCCAGTCCTTCAGCAAGAACACCGGTTCCCTGCCCTACCAGACGCTGGTGAACTCAGGCGGCGTGTCGTGGAACCTGAGGCCGAGCGATGCCACCAGCACGCTGCTGGCGCTCAACATGACCGATACGCGCAGCACGGGCGCTTTATCCTCGCAGCATTTCCAGATGGTCAACCTGCAGGGCAACGGGAACATGCAGATCAACCGCTACTCCTCCGGCGGCGTCAACATGACCATCCAGGGCACGCGCCAGACGACGAATACCTACGCGAATCTCGGCACGCCCGCAGCGCCCACCAGCGGATTCCCCCGGAGC
>JAJZUN010000559.1 GCA_021848555.1 Pseudomonadota bacterium
ATGCAACAGTTGAATCCTTCCGAGATCAGCGAGCTGATCAAGAGCAAGATCCAGAATCTTGCGTTGTCCGCCGACGTGCGCACCCAGGGCACGGTGGTGTCGGTGACCGACGGCATCTGCCGCATCCACGGCCTGTCGGACGTGATGGCGGGCGAGATGCTGGAATTCCCGAAAAACACCTTCGGCCTCGCGCTCAACCTCGAGCGCGACTCGGTCGGCGCGGTGGTGCTGGGACCTTACGAGCACATCTCCGAGGGCGACACGGTCAAGTGCACCGGCCGCATTCTCGATGTGCCGGTCGGTCCGGAACTGATCGGCCGCGTGGTCAACTCCCTCGGCCAGCCGATCGACGGCAAAGGCCCGATCAACGCCAAGATGACCGACGTGATCGAAAAAGTGGCGCCGGGCGTGATCGAGCGCCAGTCGGTTTCGCAGCCGGTGCAGACCGGCCTGAAGGCGATCGACTCCATGGTGCCGATCGGCCGCGGCCAGCGCGAACTGATCATCGGCGACCGCCAGACCGGCAAGACCGCTGTCGCGATCGACACCATCATCAACCAGAAGGGCAAGGATCTGATCTGCGTCTACGTCGCCATCGGGCAGAAAGCCTCTTCGGTGGTCAACGTGGTGCGCCGGCTCGAAGAGCACGGCGCCATGGCTTATACGATTGTAGTCGCGGCCACGGCGTCGGAGTCCGCCGCGATGCAGTACATCGCGCCCTACTCCGGCTGCACCATGGGCGAATATTTCCGCGACCGCGGCCAGGACGCGCTGATCATTTATGACGATCTGACCAAACAGGCCTGGGCCTATCGCCAGGTATCCCTGCTGCTGCGCCGCCCGCCGGGCCGCGAAGCCTATCCCGGCGACGTGTTCTATCTGCACTCACGCCTGCTCGAGCGCGCCGCGCGCGTGAACGTGGAGTACGTCGAAAAATTCACCAAGGGCGCGGTCAAGGGCAAGACCGGTTCGCTCACCGCGTTGCCGGTGATCGAAACCCAGGCCGGCGACGTCACCGCCTTCGTTCCGACCAACGTGATTTCGATTACCGACGGGCAAATCTTCCTTGAGACCGACCTGTTCAACGCCGGTATCCGTCCCGCCATCAACGCGGGTATCTCGGTGTCGCGCGTCGGCGGCGCGGCGCAGACCAAGGTGATCAAGAAGCTGGGCGGCGGCGTGCGCCTGTCCCTGGCGCAGTATCGCGAACTCGCGGCTTTCGCCCAGTTCGCCTCCGACCTGGACGAAGCCACGAGGAAACAGCTCGAGCGCGGGCGCCTGGTGACCGAACTGATGAAACAACCGCAGTACGAGCCGCTGCAGGTATGGGAAATGGCGCTCACGCTGTTCGCGGTGAACAACAGCTATTTCGACGACATCGACACGAAAAAGGCGCTGGCGGCCGAGCGCGCCCTGCGCGCCTACTGCAAGGACAAGTACGCCGCGCTGATCGAGCGCATCGAGAGCACCAAGGATCTCAGCAAGGAAGACGAGGCCACGCTGCACGAGGCGGTCAAGGACTTCAAGAAGAACGGTACGTATTAAGCAAGTCCCCCCTCTCCCCGCAAGCGGGGAGAGGGCTGGGGTGAGGGGCGTTAGCAAAAAGGCACAGGAATGGCAGGTTCAAAGGAAATCAAGACCAAGATCAAGAGCGTGCAAAACACGCGCAAGATCACCAAGGCGATGGAGATGGTCGCGGCTTCCAAGATGCGCAAGGCGCAGGAGCGCACGCGCGCGGCCCGTCCTTACGCCGAGAAGATCCGCAACGTCGCGGCTCACCTCTCGCACGCCAATCCCGAGTACCGCCACCCCTACCTGGTGACGCGCGACACGGTAAGGAAAGTCGGCATCATCGTCGTCACCGCGGACAAGGGCCTGTGCGGCGGCTTGAACACCAATGTCCTCCGGATGGCGCTCGCGAAAATGCGCGAGTGGGAGTCGCAGGGCGAGACCTTCGAAGTGTGCTGTATCGGCAACAAAGGCCTGGGCTTCATGCAGCGCCTGGGCGCCAACGTGGTGTCGCACGTCATCGGCCTGGGCGACAAGCCGCACATGGAGCGGCTGATCGGCGCGCTGAAAATCATGCTCGACGGCTATACCGAAGACCGCTTCGACCGCCTCGAGATTTTCTACACCAAGTTCGTCAACACCATGAAGCAGGAACCGGTGATGGAGCAGCTCCTGCCGCTGTCGGGGGAGAAGCTCGGCTCGCCCGAAGGTTCCTGGGATTACATTTACGAGCCCGACGCCAAGTCCGTGCTCGACCAGACGCTCACCCGCTATATCGAAGCGCTGATCTATCAGTCGGTGACCGAGAACATGGCTTCGGAACAAAGCGCGCGCATGGTGGCGATGAAGGCGGCGAGCGACAACGCCGGCAGCGTCATCGACGAGCTGACCCTGATCTACAACAAAACCCGCCAGGCGGCGATCACCAAGGAATTGTCCGAGATCGTCGCCGGTGCGGCGGCGGTATAGGTTTAGTTTTTGCTTTTACCCGAGATCCCCGATTTAGTACGGATGGGTTCATCATCCGTACTAAATCGGGGATCCAAGCGGTCTCCGGGCCAAGGAAGTGGTTCTAGGGACGGCGGTGGTTGACTTGAGATTGTATTGAATCGCGTTTTTTGTACGGATGATGAACCCATCCGCACAAAAAACACGTTTTTGGATAAAAACGTTTTGAGGCGTAGGGCGGCATGTCAACGCCGCCGCTACACTGAACCGAATTTGAATTTGATTTTCTAGGAAAAGACGATGAGCCAAGAAGGAACTATCGTACAGTGCATCGGCGCCGTGGTGGACGTGGAATTCCCGCGCGACCAGATGCCGCATATTTATGACGCGCTGAAAATGGACGAGATCGGGCTCACCCTCGAAGTCGAGCAGCAGCTCGGCGACGGCGTCGTGCGCACCATCGCACTGGGTTCTTCCGACGGCCTGCGCCGCGGCATGAAAGTGGTCAACACCAACGCGCCGATCTCGGTGCCGGTGGGGCCGAAAACCCTGGGCCGCATCGTGGACGTGCTCGGCCGGCCGATCGACGAAGCCGGCCCGATCGGCGCCGAGAAAGTCGCCTCGATCCACCGCACGGCCCCCAAATACGACGAGCTTTCCCCGAGCCAGGAACTGCTCGAGACCGGGATCAAGGTGATCGACCTGGTTTGCCCGTTCGCCAAGGGCGGTAAGGTCGGCCTGTTCGGCGGCGCGGGCGTGGGCAAGACGGTGAATATGATGGAGCTGATCAACAACCTCGC
>JAJZUN010000560.1 GCA_021848555.1 Pseudomonadota bacterium
ATCACGGTTGTCGCCCACCTGCTTGATCTGGATCATGCTGTTCGCGGCGAGGCGCACCTGGGTCTGGTCGGCAAGCAGCACCGCCATGCGGCTGGCATCGCCGGTGCGCACGAAATGCCCTTCGGCGAGCCGCTGGCGGAGTTTCGGGTCGTGCCAGCGCGGCTCGGCTGCTTCGCGGTATTCGCCCTTGCTCTGCAGGCTGACGATTTCTGCCGCCGCCTCCGGCGGCGCCGCGCGCGCCACGCCGGCTTGCGCAAGCAGCATCAGCACTACAAGCCAGCGCCAGCCGCGGTTCAGGCCATGCTTCTTGTGCATACCGCTCCCTCCACAATGGCGCATCGCGGGTTCTGACCGCCGCGATGCGCGTACCCGTCGTGCTAACGCGGCAAATACACCGTGAACGGCTGGGCCGCATTCACCCAGAAACCGTCTCCCGGATTGATCGTCGTCAACACGTCGTAACCCTTGTTGCCCGCATAGGCCGCGAGTTCGGTGGAGCTGAGCGAGGGCGCATAGAACGCCCATTTGTTCGTCGCGGACACCCATTTCCACACGGTCTGCGCGTTCGCGCTGGTGAACTGGCTCAGGTCCATGGCCGCGCTGCCGCTATAACCCAACAGATTCCAGCCGGCAACCAGACTGATCGGGGCGCCCGAGGCCGCAGAGCTCAGAAACGAGCCGTAGACCTCGCCCACCTGCGACGGGCCTCCCCCTCCCATTACGATGCCGCTGCTCACCAGGGCCATGCATTTTCCGTTGGCGCAGCCCACGCCGCCAAACTGATTGGTAGCGTCGGTATTGATCGCAAACTTGCTGCCGACCAGGACGCCGTCCTTGCCCACATACTGTCCGTACATATCCCAGTTGGCATTGTCGTTCATGTCTATCCAGGTGGTCACATAGTTCGTGCCGTCGAAGGCGATGCCGGTCGCCATTTGCATGCCCGCGTCACCGTTGATGGCGATCACCCCGCCTACTTTCGTACCATCGGGCTTTATCCGCTGCGCAAAAACATCGGCGGCCGCGGAACCTACGCCATCGCTCCATACGACCATGTAATTAGTGCCGTCAAAGGCAAGGGGGACGGGATTGTCGCTGAGGGCCGCGCTGTTGTTGACGGAAATTTCCGATACCACCGTGCCGCTGGTGCTCACGAACGCGCCGCGCACTTCGAAGTCCTGCGAGTCCTCTTTCCAGGTCACGAAAAAGTTCGCCCCGTCAAAGGCGACGTTGCTGCCGTTGCCATAGCCCGGGCTGATGCGGAATTCGTTTCCCAGGGTGCCGTTCGGATCGACGATGCGTCCGGCGACGTAGCGGTTGGTCGAGCCATCGCCCGCCGCGGGATCGATCAGCCGGGTGTAGGTGAGCAGGTATTTGCCGCCGCCGTAAGCCAGCATGTTCATGCCGTCGAACCAGATGCCCGCGGTGGTCATGGCAATGGCCGGCCCTACCGTCGCCCCCGCGGCGCTGATGAACTGGCCGTAGACCAGGAACGGGGCAGAACTGTTCTTGATCCCCTGATCCTCTTCCCATACGACCAGGTAGTTCGTGCCATCGAATGCCGCGCCGGAAGCGCAGCAGGACTGGCCATCGTGGCCGAGCGGTATGAGGTTGCCGATCTTGGCGCCGGCGGGCGACATCAACTGCGCCGCCACTTTGGCGGCCGTGGTGTCAGATTCCAGCGGCACGAGGAAATTGGTTCCGTCAGAGGCTGAGCCAACACCGGCCCAACCGCTGGCGATGGAAAATTTGGCGCCCACCACCGCCTGCGCCTGAACCGACGCAGGCAGGGCGATCAGCGCTGCCGCAAAGAGCGACACCACCGCCGTCACACCGCACCATCTGCGGGCCACCCGCTCCACACAAAACAAGGTACTCATATCGTCAAACTCCTGAGGTCAATTGAACAACTACAAAAAAAGCGGCTACTCATGGCTGGTCTAGGGCCTGTTCACCCAGAACCCCGTGCCCCGGTCCAGCGTCTTGCCGCCGAAATCGAGATAAGCCTTGGCTGAGATGTAGCCCGGGAGCGTCCCCAAGGCGTCGAGGCTGGGCGCGTAGAAATACCACTGCGAAGTCGCATTGTTCCAGGCCCACAGCGTGGTGAGCGGCGCTGCACCCAGGGACTGGTTGAAGGCGGCGGGCGTGACCGCGTTGCCGGTCGCCACCAGATTCCAGCCCTGCACCAGGTTGGCCGCAGTTAAATTGAAGGACGCGCCCGACTGTGTGGCCAACGCCGGCTGCGCAATCGCATTGACCCAGTAACCCTCGCCCGGTTTGATTTCGGCGAGCACACCGTAGCCCTTGCCTGCGGCATAGGTCTGCAGCGCCGCGGCGTCCATCTGCGGCGTGTAGAACTGCCAGCCCGTTGTGCCGGTGTCCCACTTCCACACCGTGGTCACGCGGTTGCGATCACCGTACAGCGCCGGCACGGAAAGCGTCTGGGTCAGGCTGTTGCCCAACAGATTCCACCCGGGGGACAGCGTGAGGCTGTAGCTGGAAGGCCCGACAATGCAGCTTTCGGCGGCCGCGCCGGGGATGGTAACGACGGTTTTCATTCTTCCCGCTGCGGCCATCTCACTCGCGCTCGCGCCGTAGCCGACGCAGAACTGCGCGCCCTTGAGGTCGCCGGTATCCCGGCTGTCGAGGATGGTCTGGGCGGCGAGCTGGTCGCCGAGCACGCCCTGTGCATAGGGTAGCAACTGCCCGTTCACCACTGTCTTCCAACCGGTAGACGTCAACTGGATCAGCACGAAAGGCGCCGCCGAGCTCATCGCGCTCGCTGCGGCGTAGCTTCCGTCCGCGGCGACGCCAGGCGCGATCTGTCCGCTCAAAGAACTGGCCGCCGCCAGGGAAGACCCCGAAGGCACTTTGGCCGTAATGAATACTTCGCCGTACTTGTTGATATCGGCGGCGTTGAAGCGGGTGGTATTGGTGACGACCGGCGCGGATTCGATAATCGAAGCGCTGGACGCCGCCAGCGAGAAAAACGGCGGCTCCGCGCCTACGTTCGGGCTGTTCGCCACCTCGGGCAGAAGATCCAGCACGCCGTCCAGCGTATCGTTGACCACCGCCACCGGCGCCAGGCGCTGCGCCAGCGTGCCGTCGCCCAGTTCGCCGGTGAAGTTGTCGCCCCAGGCGAGCACGGTGCCGTCGGTTTTCAGCGCCACGGTGTGATACACCGCCGCCGCCACGGCGCTGTAGCCGCTGCCGATTTGCACCGGCGCGTGCCGGCCGGTGGCGCCGCCGT
>JAJZUN010000561.1 GCA_021848555.1 Pseudomonadota bacterium
TCCGTCCGCGCAAGTCCGAGCACCACAGCTCGATCTATCCTACGACGTTCGCCGATATCGGTATGCGGCCATTGCGCGCTCCGCGCGCCAACCCCGTTTTCCGAACGGATGGAAAATCCATCCGTTCGGAAAACGGGGTTATGGTCAAAGGCAAGGCTCGACTTGGATCCGGACGCGCTCGATTCAAAGTGCGTAGTCCGCACTGCGAGGCGCCCCAGGAAATCAACCTTGACCCGCCCCTAATGCACGCCGCGGCGGAAGGTATAGCCCTTGTAGCTGAGTATCATGCCATCGGGGGTGATCTGCTCCAGCTTGAGGCCGGGCGCCACCTCATCGCCTTCATGCAGCAGCCGGCTGTTGATACCGACCAGCCGCTCACCGGCCTTGGCCGAATAGGCATGAACGGAAACCGACATGGGAGGAAGATCCTGCTGGATCGCCAGCGGCAACTCGGCCAGCGTCATCGCGGCCGCTGGCGGCATCGCCCCGGCCTTGGCGCCTTTGTCGCTGCTGCGTGCCGGTTCGCGCAGCGGCGGCTCCGTCTTCCTGGATATTTCAGCGCTCGCCCTGGGCGATGCCACCGGGATCTCGATCGGCCTGGCGCCTCGCGCCTGCGCCGGCTCGGGCGCGGCTGGCGCTGCAATTGAGGGCGCGGGTGCGGGTGCGGGCACCGAGGCAATCTGGGTCGCAGGCGCGGTCGCGACCTGCATGGCCGGTGCCGGATTGGGCGCCGGCGTCTGCGCCGCGGGCGGGGTCGCCGAGCTTGCGGCTGGCGCCGGCCCCTGCTGCCAGGGGCGCAACCAGCCGATGGCAATACCGGCGCACAGCAGGACCAGCGCGAACACGCCATACCAGAGCGGCGCCGGCCGCTTGGGCGCCGCCGCCTCGGCCTGTCCCAGCATCAGCGTAGGCGCCCCGCTGCGCCGGCGTAGCTGGTCGGATTTGCGCAAAGCGTCGAGGATATACGACATGCCTATTTTTCCCCGGGCTTGTGCGATAGTTTCGGCGCCGTCTTGTCGGCAATGCCGGCCAGGCGCATCAATGTCCGCGTTCCGACCACGCCGTCGGGTATCAATCCCTCGGCCAGCTGAAACTGTTTTACCTGGCGCAACAGCGCTTCATCGAACAACGGCGCTGCGCCCGGTTCCACCGTGCGTCCCTGCGCCTGCGCGAGCTGCCGCGCGAGCCAGGCCACCGCCGGCCCGCGCTCGCCGCTGCGGATATTGACACGTGCATCCGCCGGCATGCGCCAGAATAAAGTGTACTGTCCCGACCATTGCGCGGCCAGCGCGCCTATCGCCACCGTTCTCGCGTGCGCGCCCAGATTGAAGCTGGCGGTCTTGTCCTCCAGCGCACTCAACGTCGCATGGAATTCGCGCCCCAGTTCGTTGCGCAGCACCAGCACCGCGGGCCGGTTCAACTCACGCAGTTCATCCAGCCCGCCGCGGGCGCTGCGGCAGCGCAATCCCAGGCCTTCGGCTTGCTTGCAGGCATCGCCTCCCTGATACTCCGCGCCCCAGGCGCGAAACAGCGCTGCGTAGGCCAGCGCGCGACTGTCGGCCAGCGCCTGGTCCGCCGGCCATTGCAGCAGCTCGGGCAGCGCCGCCGGCCCGGCTGGCTTCGCCTGAACCGCCGATCCGGTGCCCGGCGCTTGCGCCGCGGGCTTTTCGGCGATCGCGAACAGCGCCGCAGTTCCGGGTTCGCCCATCTCGAGCTGATACCAGCGCAGCGCCAGCACGGCGAACAGTACCAGGACCAGCAGCCCCAGCAGGGGCCGCACCAGGCTGCGGCGCTTTCCCTGGTGGAATACCTCGCGCGCCGCCTGCGCCAGCGTGGCGCGATCGACCCGCTCCTTGCCTTGCACATAGGTGCCAAGCAGGGCGCGGTCGCACAGCACGTTGATCACCCGCGGGACGCCGCCGCTCAAGCGGTACATGCGCCCCATCAAAGAAGCCGGAAACAAGGGCCGCTGGGCGCCCGATATTTCCAGCCTGTGCCGCACATAGGCCGCGACTTCCTGCCTGGTGAGCGGCCCCAGGTGGTAGCGCGCGACGATGCGCTGGCTCAACTGGCGCAGCTCCGGCCGCTCCAGCATCAGCCCGAGCTCGGGCTGGCCGAGCAGGATGATCTGCAGCAGCTTGCGCTCGTTGGTTTCCAGATTGGTGAGCAGGCGCATCTGCTCCAGCACCTCGGCCGTAAGGTTCTGCGCCTCATCGATGACCAGCACCGTGTGCCTGCCCCGCGCGTGCGCGTCGAGCAGATAGGCATTGATGCAGTCGACGAACACTTTGACGCTGGTGTTGCCGGCCGGGTAGGCGATGCCGAATTCGACGCAGATGGTCGAGAGCAGTTCCTCCACCGTCAGCTTGGGATTGAATATGTAGGCCACATCGCAGGCTGCGGGAATCTGCTGCAGCAGACAGCGGCACACCGTGGTCTTGCCCGCGCCCACCTCGCCCGTGAGCAGCACGAAGCCGCCGTCACCGCTCACGCCATAGAGCAGGTGCGCCAGCGCCTCCTGGTGGCGCTGGCTCAGATAGAGATAGCGTGGATCCGGCGCAATCGAAAACGGCGCTTCGGCCAGGCCAAAATATTGTTGGTACATGAATACCGTCGAGCGGGGCGAAGGTGGCCATTATAGCGGCCGGCACGGCGCGCCGCGTATTTTGCCGCAACTTCAGCCGCGGCCGGCGCGCCGGCCTCAAGCGGACGATGCGCGGACCGAGGATTTCACTAGCCAGCGCCGGGAATTGCTAAAATGAACGCATTCGCCGCCGAATGCGACGCGCCCGGCGGCCCCGCCTTCATGCAACTCCGACAGACGACCGACCACAAAGGAAAAACCATGCTGCCCAGCGCCGAAAGCCTTGAAGGCAAATCCGTACCCAGCGTCACATTCAAGACGCGCAGCAACAATCAATGGAAGGACGTGACCACCGACGCGCTGTTCAAGGGCAGGAACGTAGTCGTGTTCTGCCTGCCCGGCGCCTACACGCCGACCTGCTCGAGCACCCACCTGCCGCGCTACAACGAACTCGCCCGGGTGTTCAAGGCGAACGGCGTGGACGAAATCGTCTGCCTGTCGGTCAACGACGCGTTTGTCATGAACGAGTGGAAACAGGATCAGGAAGCCGAGAACATCACCTTGATTCCCGACGGCAACGGCGATTTCGCCGCCGGCATGGGCCTCTTGGTCGACAAATCCGCCATCGGCTTCGGCAAGCGCTCGTGGCGCTATTCGATGCTGGT
>JAJZUN010000562.1 GCA_021848555.1 Pseudomonadota bacterium
CAACTATGTTTAGTGTCTACGTTATGGAACCAAAAAAAGACCCTCCTCTTCGAGATTCACAAAGAATTACAAAGGATTGGGTCAATCGCAGTGACTACGCAACGGCAGAACTTCAGGCTAAGCGAGAACTGGCGCGGATCTTCGGGCGATGGCAAGGTGGCAGGGCCGTGCGCATGAAGCCCCGCGGTGCAAAAGGTTTACGCTGACCCGCGTTTCCCCATGCTATGGCCGATCGCCACGCTGAGGCAGCGTGCGTTGCGGGAGGGCACGCACAGACCCCTCGCTAATCTCGCCCACCCACCCCGTTGCAAGGCCGCACTTTCAATTCTTGCCCGCGTGCGGTTTCGATCTACCGGGAGATGGCATAATCCTCTGAATGCCCAGCTCGTTCAGGCTCAAGGATTTGAGGCGCATCCGCACTGGCGGTTCACGACGGCAATCATTTCAATCACGCCCATGCAACTCGACATCTTTGAGCATAGCCGAGACGTGGTTTTGCGCAATGCGGTCATCGATGCCTTGCGCGAACGCGACACTGGAGCTTGTGCGCAAGCGCTGGCGGCGCTTGCTGCCGAATGCGGCGCGGATACGCTACTGCCGGCATTCCGTATTCTATGCAAGAAATTGCATTCACCGATTCCCAAGCCGCTTGCGCGCGAGGTCGCCATCGCGGTCCTGGAGGAATTGGACGATGCCATTGCGCCTGCGGCGCATGCGGTGTTCGGGAAAGAGGCGCAAGCATGGCTTTCACCGCTTTGTGCAGAGTTGGCGGCGTCAATCGCCGATTATCCATTCGATTCCGGCCACGAGTCGCTACACGCGGCACCTCTGTTGCTGCACGCCGGGCGTTGGATGGAAGCTTCCGCCTGCATCGAGGCCATAGCGTCGTGGCGGCGGCAGCCTGCGCCGTTGGCCTGGATGATCGAAGCAAGATGCCACACAGCCGGCTTCAATGCGCTTATGCCGTTGCTGGCCGAACTTGCCTGGATGGCTCCGCAACGTGCGCAGGTGCTGGCGCCGCGACTGGAACTGCCGGCCCTTGACCGGCTCGTGCGAAACTTCGATGCTGAGTTTGAGGGAGCGGGTACGCCGGACGATTTCACCTGGTTTCCTGCCTGGGCGCTCATTGCCGACAGCCGGCTGGAGGCGTACTTGCGGCTTTCCCAGGCTGGCGCCAATACGCGCGCCGAATATTGCGCCCGCATCGTGCTTGACCTGCTATTATTTGAACGCCAGGGACGGCATGCCGAACTCATCGAGAGCCGCAGGAAACTGCGCGAGCTACACCCGGCGCTTTTCGCGCGCTACATGCAAGGCAGATAGAAGGAAGCTTCATGGAATGGCATGACATCAGCACCGCCCTCTCGCGCATGGCGCCGCCTTTTCCGCTTGCGGCCGCAGAAGAGGCGCGTCGGCGCTGGGATGAGCTGGTACCGTTTTTCGTTGCGGAACTCGAACGAGTTGCCGCCGGCGGCTCGACGCTGCTCGATGAAATCAATGGGGAGTACGACGGGCTGTTTTCCTTTGCTGTGTATCTGGCGGCGGAAAAACGCGATTCCCGCGCCTACGGGCCGCTGGTGCGGGCCAGCCATTGCGCGAGCGAGCGCGCCCAAGAACTGTTCGGAGACGACGCCGGCAACGGGCTCGGACGCATGCTGGCCTCGGTGTGCGACGGCGACATCGCGCCGATCAAGGCGCTGGCCGAGGATGGCAGCGCCGACTTGTGGTGCCGCTACGCGGCCCTGCGCGCGCTGGTCGTGCGCGTGGTCGAAGGCGATGGTGATCGCGACAGCGTGCTTGCCTATATCAGGGCCTTGTGCCAAGGGGAAGCGAATGCCCTGCGGTTAGTCGGATCGGATGAGGACGATGGACCCGACGATTTTTTGACCTGGGCGGTCGATGCTGCCAGCGAACTCGGTCCGCAACCGTTGATGGAAGACATACGTGGCTGGTTCGACGAGGGCCTCATAGATCCGTCGGTCACGGGTCTCAAGTGGTTCGAGAAAAAGGCCGCCATGCCGGTGGAGGACTGCCTGGCCGAGGCTGCGGCGAATGAGAACAACCGATATATTCGCGATGCGCTGGATGAGATTGCGACCTGGTTTTGCTACGAGCTCCCCGAACCAAGCCGAGCAAACAGCTATCAGGCATCCGGCTCGCAGCCGCACGGCAGCCATGGCGGTGGCACGGTGGTGCGTGACCAACCAAAAGTCGGTCGCAACGATCCTTGTCCTTGCGGTTCTGGCAAAAAATTCAAGAAGTGCTGCGGCAGGCAAGCGAACGAGCCGGTTGCTGAAGAAGGCAAGGATGGGGGTGTCGGCAAGGCGGTCGGATGGCTGACCAGCCGCCACGCAAGAGCGGTCAAGTCATCAATCGCGGCCATGCTGAACGATGACCTAGACAAGCAAGAGCAAGCGAAGCTGCAGGAACTGGACGAGCACGACTGGGGGGGGGTACAAATCAATGCGATGGAGTGGCTGTTGGCCGAAGGCAGCATTGCCGTCAAAGGAGCGCAACGCAATGTGGCAGACCTGTTGCTCGGACCCGGCGGTCCGGCATTCACGCCCGGCCAGCGCGCCTGGATCGAACAGCTACGCCGCCAGCCGCTGCGGCTCTACGATATAAGCGAAGTCCTGCCGGGTGTTGGCATGCGCCTGTGCGATGCGCTGGACACCGAGGCGGCGCCGATGATGGTGTATGAAAAGTCGGGCAGCGAGCATGCCCAGGTTGGCACCCTCATCGGCGTGCGGATCATGGAGTTCGATGGCCATCACGAAATATCCGGTGCTGCCTATCCGTTCTCGCGCCTGATGAACGCATCCCTTCTGGCGGAATTGCACGCGGTCGTCGAAGACGCCGCCGTGCAGGGCGAAGAACTGTCCCTGATGCTGAGCGCGATCATCCGCCGTCGCTGGATCGCCCAGTACGCGAGGCCGTTGCCGCTGCCGACGGTTATCGACTCCCACTCGGGCGATCCGATCCTGCTGATCACCGATTACTATCGCGTCAAGAATTGGGATGATCTGGCCGCCGCGCTTAAGACCCAATCCGACATCGAGGGAGACCGCGCCTGCGGATGGGCAAGACATTTCGATTGCGCCGATGGGCTGACGCGCCAGAGCGTTTCGATCAACTTGGGCAAGAGCGAGGACAGGATCGAGCTTTTCTACAAGACCCAGAATTACGCCGATCAGGGTCGGCCCTGGTTCGAGGCGCTGGCGGGGTATTCGGTGGAATTCGCGGGTCGG
>JAJZUN010000563.1 GCA_021848555.1 Pseudomonadota bacterium
CGTGGTCGTGGCCTTGTGCAGGAAGTCGGCGCGCACACGCGCGATGCGTGCATGCACGCGCTGGACGCGGGCACGGGCCTTGCCCCAGTTTCGGCTGAACTTGACCTTGCGGCTCATCGCGCGCTGATAGCGGCGCAGTCGCGCCTCGTGGCGCTTGAAGCTGGAGATCGGCGCGATGAAGCTGCCGTCGCTGAACGCGGCAAAGCGGGCGATGCCCATGTCGATGCCCACGGCGTCGCCACTGGGCACGGGCTGCCAGACCTCTCGGGATGTCTGGATGGAGACGAACCATCGGCCCGCGTGCAGACTGACGGTGGCGTTGCGCAGTTCGCCCGGCACGGGGCGCGACAAGCGAAGCCGCATCCAACCCAGCTTGGGCAGGAAGATGCGGCTGTTGCCTTGGTCGAGCTTGAACTGCTTCGGGTCGGGGTAGCGAAAGCTGTCGTGCTGGCCACGCCGCTTGCGCTTGGGAAAGGCCGCGCGCCCGGCAAAGAAGTTGGTGTAGGCGCGTTCCAGATCCTTCAGGGCATGCTGCAACGGATGGATGGGCGCCTCGGCCAGCCACGGCGCCGTGCGCCCGCTGGGCAGCGCTGCGCCCTGACGCCAGGCCGTCAGATGCTTGGCCATCGCCACGTAACGGATGAACGGGCCTGCGGCCTGGTGCTGGGCCGTTTGCATGGCCAGAGCCGCGTTGAACACGAACCGGCACGCTCCGGCAAAGCGGCGCATCTGGCGCTGCTGCTGGCCGTTCGGGCGAAGCTCGAACTTGAAGGCTTGGAGACGTTGCATGGCACTGTCCAAACGTCCAGTGATTCTAGGCCGCCTGCGGCGTCCGCGCTATCCTTCCCAGGCCTGAACGCCGGGGTCTGTCGCGCATCCGATCATGCTCATGCATTCGCGCGCCACCACGGCAGCTGCGCTGGATGCCACCCTGACGGACTTGGAGCGCATGGGCTATCGTTTCGTGGTTCCGGCGGACTGATCTGTTGCGCGACAGACCCCGGCGTTCAGGCCGGGGCCGGCCTCACCACTCGGCCTTGCCGCGCCCGGCCTTGATCGTCGACCGCTGCGCTTTGACCTTGAGTCGGCGCTGTCGGGATGCGAAGGTCGGCTTCGTGGGTCGGCGCATCCTGGGCGCATGGGCCACGGAATTCACCAATTCCTCAAGGCGCTGCAATGCGTCCGCGCGATTTCTCTCCTGGCTGCGGTGCGACTGGGCCTTGATCACCACCACGCCCTGTTCGGTGATGCGGTGGTCGGGAAAAGCGAGCAGCCGATCCTTCACGCCTTGGGGCAGCGTGGAGGCCGGGATGTCGAAGCGCAGCTGCACCGAACTGGACAGCTTGTTCACGTTCTGTCCGCCCGGACCCTGGGCACGTATGGCCTTGATTTCGACTTCACGGGGGTCGATGGTGTAGGTGGCGGGCATGGTCGCTGATCGAAGTCGTCGTGCTCAGAAACTGGATCCCGGTTCGTTCAGGAACGCGATTTCCTCTGCCGTGCTGGCGCGCCCCAGGATCGCGTTGCGATGCGGATAGCGTCCGAAGCGCTCGATGATGGCCTTGTGCCTGAGTTCGAAATCCAGGTTGGTCGCTTCGCCGAACGCGCGGTACAGCGCCTCGGCGGTTTCGTGGATCAACCGCGACTCGCTGTGCATGAAGGGCAGAAACAGGAAACCTCGCCGAAGCGGATCGAGCGCGTGGTGACAACCGCGCGCCACCGCTTCCTGCGCGAGCGCCAAGGCCATCGGATCCTGCGCGAACGCCATCCGAGTACCGCGGTGGATGTTGCGCGAGAACTGGTCCAGCACGATGACTTCGGCCAGCCGTCCCGACGGATCGTCGCGCCAGGCGAAGCACTCTGCGCGCGCCGCGCGCTCGAGCACGCCGCCGTAGCGCTCGCGCACGAGCGCGTCGAATTCGGGTCGGGCCGACCACCACGATGCGGGGTCGATTTCCTCGAACCAGAAGCTGAGGATGTCGTGAGGCATGATGGCGCCATCATGCCTCAATGCCAGACGGTGCCGCCAGTGGCTGCGATGACCCGGCAGCGTCGGCGCACATGCGGATGAACTCTCCCGCCGCTAAACCGCTGTTGCGGTTGTCGTGGGGGTTTCGCGGCGAGGTGTTGCTTCAGCATGGCGTGGAAGATGCAACCGTGGTTGTGACGCTTCATGCGCAGCCGTCTGCGTGTCTTGCAGCATCGCCGGGATCAAGGAAATCGCTGCACCGCGGGTCTAGATTCGTGGTTGATCCCAGCGCCCAGGAGTCGGGCGCAACACTGCGGAGCCACAGTCATGAAACCATCGATCCAGCATACCCGTTCGCTGCTTGTCGTCAGTGCCGCGCTGCTCTTCGGCCTGCTCGGAGGCTGTGCGACGACTTCCGATCTGAGCAAGACCAACGATACCGCCAATGCGGCGATGCAGGCCGCCCAGTCCGCGAACGCGCAGGCACAGCAGGCGGCAGCGGACGCCGCGCACGCCAACCAGGTCGCCAGCGCCGCTGCGCAGAAAGCCGATCAGGCCACGGTCACCGCCGACACCGCGAAGAGCGAAGCCGACGATCTCAAGCAGCAACTCGACCGCCTCGAGCAGAAGGTCGACCGTATGTTCAAGAAGGTCATGCGCAAGTGACGTGAAGCGCCTCGCCGCGATCGGGCTGGCCTGCTGGCTGGCCTGCCCAGCGCATGCGGCGACCTTCGACGTTCCAGCCAGGGGTGACGTCGTCGGCGAGGTTCAAGTCGTCGTGCTCGCCAATGCGCGCAATACCCTGCTCGATGTGGCCAGGCATTTCGACCTGGGCCTCGACGAGATCAGGGCCGCCAACCCCGGGGTTCGGGTCTGGGTTCCGGCGCAAGGCGCACGCATCGTCGTGCCCACCGAGTTCATCCTGCCGCCAGGGCCGCGAGCGGGTATCGTGATCGATATCCCGCTGCGGCGGCTTTACTTCTACCCTCCGACGCGGCCGGGCCGGGCAGCGCAAGTGATCACCTTCCCGGTCGGCATCGCCCGGCCCGGCTGGCCGACGCCGTTGGGAAGCACACGCATCATGGCCAAGGACAGCGACCCGTCGTGGATCGTTCCGCGGGACATCGTCGAAGAACACATGCGCGAAGGCGCGGTGAGCTTTCCGCGCTACTTTCCCCCTGGTCCCGACAACCCGATGGGGATGCTGGCGCTGCGAACCGGGTTTCCCGGGATCTTCATCCACGGCACCGATCGACCATGGGGAGTGGGAATGTGGGT
>JAJZUN010000564.1 GCA_021848555.1 Pseudomonadota bacterium
GATGCCGAGCATGTCGACCACGGCTTCGACAGCTTCGTCAAGCGGTTTCACGCCCCCAGACCTCGCCATAACCCATGAGGGAGAGATGAAAGCGCCGCCGTCAGGCTTGCTTGCTTGCTTGCTTGCTTGCGCAAGGTTTCTTCCATCTTACTTTTTTCACCTCTATTCTTGTTGCTTATTCTTGACGCTTGGCGTTGGCCGTTGGTATCTTTAAAGGCTACTGCGGTGCGCCATCTGGGGCGTTGTTCAGTGCTCGCTCACTCACCTATCAACCTGATATGCCTCGGGCGCTGCACATCATGCAGCTTTGCATTATTCCATTCTCACTACATTTTTCAACGGTTTTTTGTGCCTTTATCGGCAGATTCAGTGTTTTCTTTAGGGGCTCATCCGATTACACGGTGGCGGCGCACCGAAGGTCTCGCAGAACACCCGGTACAACTCCCGCTCCACCCAGCGCCAGCCTTCGCTCACCGGGCGAAACCGCACCCGCGCGGCCCCCTCGGCAATATAGCGATACAGCAGCGGATTATCACTGCTACCGCGCAGGTGATCGCCCAGGCGCTTGCGCAGGTCGCCCGCCGAACCGATATAGACCACCCCATGGGGCTCGAGCGACGGCCCCCTTTGTTCCAGCGGCTCGTTTGCTTCCGTAGCGGGGGCCGCCGCTGCGCGGATCTCATACACCCCCGGATGGGCGGGAACCGCGCTGCGCAGCGCCTGGGGCGTCAGCGGCATCAGTGCGGAAAACCCTTCGGTCGCCGCCAGGTAATTCATCCGGTGACGGCGCCGCCGGCAATCCGGAATCGCGAGCTGGTGCCGGATATCGGCCACCGTCCGCCGCAATAGCCGGATGCCGTAGTCGCGTGCCAGCATTTCGGCAATCGCCCCATCCGACAGCGGCCCCTGCAACCTCCCTTCCGCCATCCACGATGGCTCCTTTTTTATCAGGTAATCAACGTAGTGGCAATGAAGCTGGCGCGCCCGGGGAAACAGTCCCGGCAATGGCAGCGCTTTCCCGTTCGGCAGGATGATCGACAGTCCGCGCACCAGCCGAGAAATACGCCCCGCATCGGCCACCATCGAAAGACCCGCATCAATCCTGAGCCGCTCGGCCATTTGCGCTTGGGTCATCGGCACGAGCGACATCGGCTCGCCGGAGCGCAGATAGGACGCCTGCGCCTCGAGCAGCGCCTGCATCAGCGCATGGGTGAGCCGGTTGCGGCTGTTGATGAGGCGCAAGCGGTGCAGGGTTCCCGCCAGTTCCTTTGGCAGCGCTTGGCGCGACTTCAGGCACTGCAACCTCGCCTCGTCGAACAGGTATTGGCGGGTGTAGCTTTCGCGGTGATAGACGAATACGAGACGGCCGCCCACCTCGCGCACTTGTCCTAGGCTCAAGTTGGGGACGCGTGAGAACCCGTCACCAACGTCCATTGCGACCAGAGCGTCTTGTAAGGAGGTCGCGATCACCCATCGGGATTGCGTCAATGTGGAAAACCCGACAGAGGATTCGACCCGCGCCACAAAGCGGTCGAAACCCCGCAGCGGTAATTCCAGGAAACGGGCAAGCATGATCTTGCCCAGGAGAGCGGCATCGATATTGTTGTACTGCAATTCTTCGTCTCTTCTTTTCGTTTTCGCTTCGCATCGCTTGCCCTCAACCCGCTCGCCATTGCAGACACCCGCTGGAAGATGAAAAACCAGGGGAGCCTCGGTCCGGCGCCCCCACCGAACGGAGGCGAAGAGGAATGGTCTTGTGCTCAAAAGAGCGAGCGTTGGCCTGATCATCGGCCCTCGATCAACTCGCCGAACAGTTCTTTGACCTTCGCTCTGGCCTCGATCAGCGCGACCCGTCCCAGCTCGGTGATCTCGTAGACGCGTCGGCTCCGTCGTCCCGTGCGCTCTTGGCGTGAGGTCAGATAACCCTTTTTCTCCAGCCCATGCAGCATCGGGTACAGCGTCCCGGCGCTGATCTCGTAGCCGTGACGTCGCAGCTCCTCGATGATGCCAAGGCCGAAGATGGGTTCTTCGGCCGCATGGTGCAGGAGGTGCAGGCGGATCAGCCCGCCATAGAGCTCCTTGTCGTTCATCGCAGCTTGCTCAATTCACGGCGCTCAACAGCCACCCGGTGACGCCACTGCCCAAGACGACCAGCCATGGAGGCAGCTTCCAGAACATCAGGGCGACGAAGGCCACCAGTGCCAGACCGAAGTCCTGGGGCCGATGAACCGCGCTGGTCCAGACCGGCTGGTACAGCGCGGCCAGCAGCAAGCCCACGACCGCTGCGTTGACACCGGCCAGTGCGGCCTGTGCGCGGACATTGCGGCGCAGTTGCTCCCAAAACGGCAGCGCTCCCACCACCAACAGGAACGACGGTATGAAGATGGCGATCAGGCAGATCATTCCGCCGAGCCAACCGGAGGGTCCGCCGTTCATGGACGCGCCGAGAAAGGCGGCGAACGTGAATAAAGGACCGGGCACGGCCTGCGCTGCACCGTATCCGGCCAGGAAGGCTTCGTTGCTCACCCAGCCGGGAGGCACCACCTCGGCTTGCAACAACGGCAACACTACGTGGCCGCCGCCGAACACCAGCGATCCGGCCCGGTAGAAGGCGTCGATGCGGGCCAAGGTTGGATCGGGAACCATGTGCGCCAGGATCGGCAGACCGATCAGTAGCGCAAGGAACACGACCAGCCAGACGGCCCCGGCCCGGCGGCTCACCGTCATGGGCAGGGGGTCGTGGGCGGGAGCCTGCCCAGGCTGGAACAACAGGAGTCCGGCAATGGCCGCCATGATGATGACGCCGACTTGCCCCCATGCGGACGGCACGCACAGAACGACGTAACTGGCCACCGCCATGATCGTGACCCGCAGTCCATCGGCGCAAAGGTTTCGGGCCATGCCCCAAACGGCCTGAGCCACGACGGCCACCGCCACGATCTTCAGACCGTGCAGCGCACCGGGCGCGAGCGCATCACCGAAGCGCGCGATGCCAAGCGCGAACACGATCAGCGCGACCGCCGACGGCAGGGTGAACCCGGCCCATGCGGCCAGCGCCCCGACATAACCCGATCGCGACAATCCCAGCGCCATCCCGACCTGACTGCTCGCGGGCCCCGGCAGGAATTGGCAGAGCGCCACCAAGTCCGCATAGCTGCGTTCGGTCAGCCACTGCCGCCGTGTCACGAACTCGTGGCGAAAGTAACCCAAATGGGCGATGGGGCCGCCGAAAGAGGTCAGCCCGAGG
>JAJZUN010000565.1 GCA_021848555.1 Pseudomonadota bacterium
TGCCAAATTCAGGGCTTCGATATTTTACCGCTGCTGCTACAGCGCTTGCTCGGCAAATCCTTGCTGCTTGACCACGGCATCCAGCGCTTGGAGCGTTGCCAGCAACTCCTTCATGCGCGCCAGCGGCCAGGCATTGGGGCCGTCGGATAATGCCTTGTCCGGATCCGGGTGCGTTTCCATGAACAGCCCGGAGACGCCGCTTGCGACCGCTGCGCGCGCGAGCACCGGAACGAACTCGCGCTGCCCGCCGCTCACCGTCCCCTGCCCGCCGGGCAGCTGCACCGAATGCGTGGCGTCGAACACCACCGGGCAGCCGGTCTCACGCATGATCGCGAGCGAACGCATGTCCGATACCAGGTTGTTGTAGCCAAAGCTCACACCGCGCTCGCACACCATGATGTTGTCACGGCACCCGCTGGCCAAAGCGGCCTTCTTCGCCTTGTCCACCACATTCTTCATGTCTGCCGGAGCCAGAAACTGGCCCTTCTTGATATTCACGGGTTTGCCGGCGCTGGCCACGGCATTGATGAAGTCGGTCTGGCGGCAAAGGAAAGCCGGCGTCTGCAGCACATCGACCACGGCGGCGGCCGCCTCGATCTGGCCGATCTCGTGCACATCGGTAAGCACCGGCACGCCGATCTGCCGCTTCACCTCGGCCAGTATCTTCAGGCCTTCGTCCGCCCCCGGGCCGCGAAAGGATGCGCCCGAGCTGCGGTTGGCCTTGTCATAGGACGACTTGTAAATGAAGGGCACGCCCAGCTGGGCGCAGATTTCCTTGAGCATGCCCGCCGTATCCAGCGCGAGCTGTCTTGACTCGATGACGCAGGGCCCCGCAATCAGAAACATCGGCTGATCGAGGCCGACCTCGAAGCCGCACAGCTTCATGCTCATGCCACCGCCTCCGCCCCATCATCGCAAGAATCTCTAACGCAACGTCGGCGGTCGGCGGCATTCGCCCTCCCCGCATCCCCGCTGCGCGGGGCCCCTGCTCCTATGCTCATGCCGCTACCGGCGCAGTTTGAGCCCCCAGCGCGGTGCCGGATTTTCTCGCCTGGTAGGCAATCGCGGCTTCAACGTAAGCCTTGAACAAGGGATGCCCGGTGCGCGGCGCGGAGCTGAACTCGGGGTGGAATTGGCAACCGATGAACCAGGGATGCGCGTTCGGGCCATCGGTGGGCAATTCGATCAGTTCGCACAGCGCTTCCACCTTGGTACGTGCCGCCACCTTCAGGCCGGCAGCCTCGAGCCGCGGCAGGTAATAATTGTTGACCTCGTAGCGGTGGCGGTGGCGCTCGTTGACCACCTCGCTCTGATAAATGCGCTGCACCTGGGTGCCGGGAACGATGTCGGCGGCTTGCGCCCCCAGGCGCATGGTGCCGCCGAGGTCGGAACTGGCGTCGCGGCGCTCGACCCGGCCTTCCCGGTCCAGCCATTCGGTGATCAGCGCGACGACCGGCTGCGGCGTATCCGCGTTGAACTCGGTGCTGTTGGCTTCGCTGAGGCCCGCCTTGTGGCGCGCAAACTCGATTACCGCGAGCTGCATGCCCAGGCAGATGCCCAGGTAAGGCACCTTGTTCTCGCGCGCATACTCGATCGCCTTGATCTTGCCCTCGACGCCGCGCGCGCCGAAGCCGCCGGGCACCAGGATCGCGTCCACGTTGGCGAGGCAGCCCGTGCCCTCCTGTTCGATCGCCTCCGAATCGACGTACTGGATCTTGACCTTGGCGCGCGTGTGTATGCCCGCGTGCAGCAGCGCCTCGTTGAGCGACTTGTAGGAATCGGTGAGATCGACGTACTTGCCCACCATGGCGATGGTGATCTGGTGCAGCGGGTGCTCCAGCGCCTCGATCAGGCGCTTCCACGCCTTGAGGTCGGCCGGCCGCGCGAGCAGGTGCAGCTTGTGGCAGACGATCTCGTCCAGCATCTGCTGGTGCAGCATGTAGGGAATCTTGTAGATCGAATCGGCATCCCACACCGAAATCACCGCATTCGCAGGCACATTCGTGAACAGCGCGATTTTCTTGCGCTCGTCGTCCGGTATCGGGCGGTCGGAGCGGCACAACAGCGCATCGGCCTGGATGCCGATCTCGCGCAGCTCCTTTACCGAGTGCTGCGTGGGTTTGGTCTTGATTTCGCCGGCCGAAGCGATGTAAGGCACCAGCGTCAGGTGCACGTAGCAGACATTTTCGCGTCCGAGTTCCAGGCCCATCTGGCGGATCGCTTCGAGGAAAGGCAGCGATTCGATATCGCCCACGGTGCCGCCGATTTCGACGATCGCGACTTCTGCGCAGTCGTTCGTGCCTACCCCCGCGCCGCGCCCGATGAACGCCTTGATCTCGTCGGTAATATGCGGAATCACCTGCACCGTGCGCCCCAGATATTCGCCGCGGCGCTCTTTCTTGATCACCGACTCGTAAATCTGGCCGGTGGTGAAATTGTTGCTCTTGCGCATGCGCGTCGAACTGAAGCGCTCGTAGTGCCCCAGATCGAGATCGGTCTCTGCGCCGTCCTCGGTGACGAACACCTCGCCGTGCTGAAACGGACTCATCGTCCCCGGATCGACGTTGATGTACGGATCCAGCTTGATGTTGGTGACTTTGATGCCGCGCGATTCGAGGATGGCGGCGAGGGAGGCGGCGGCGATTCCTTTCCCAAGAGAGGAAACTACACCGCCGGTAACGAAGACATATTTGGTCATCTCAGATTCGAGAGATGGGATGACGGATGTTACAGCAAAAACGCGAGGCGCTCAACGAAATTCCGCCGGCCGACGCAGCGCAAAGAGACGCGTCGGGCCGGATCGCAACGCGCGTGACAGACCGGCATTGATAGCGGCTATGATAGCAGCGGGCCCACGAGATCCCGGCGAATGAACCAGACCGACCCCAAAACTGCCGCTGACGCCGAAACGCTGATCACCGTGGTCGAGCAGATGGTGCGCGACATGCGCCACGGCCGGGAGGCGCAGGTCGCGCTCGACAGCTCGCTCGAGCGCGACCTCGGTCTGGACAGCCTGGCGCGGGTGGAACTGGTGCTCAGGGTGGAACGCGCTTTCGACGTGAGCCTGCCCGAGCACGCGCTGTATGCGGCCGAAACGCCGCGCGATCTGCTGCGCCTGATCCACGGCAGCCAGGGTGTGCGCCGTGCCGCACCGGAAAAGGGCGTACGCAGCCTGGTGCAGGCCGGACCCGGCGCGGCCGCATGCAGCGCGGAAACCCTGCTGGATGCGCTCATCTGGCATGCGA
>JAJZUN010000566.1 GCA_021848555.1 Pseudomonadota bacterium
AATATGGTACAGGGGCAGTGCGGTGATGATGATGTAGTGCTTGCGGTCGTATTCGGTCAGGAACGGGTCCAGCCAGGCGTCGACCTGCATCAGGTTGGCGGTGATGTTGCGGTTCAGCAGCATCGCGCCTTTGGACACGCCGGTGGTGCCGCCGGTGTACTGCAGGAACGCGATGTCGTCGGGCTGGATCTCGACCCGCGCCAGCGTCATGTCCGAGGCCGCGCGCAGCACGTCGTTAAAGCGCAGCGCGTTGTCGAATTCATATGCAGGCACCATCTTCTTGACGTTGCGCACCACGAAATTGACCAGCGCGCCCTTCACTCCACCCGGCAGGTCTCCCATCGCCGCGACCACCACGTGCTTCACCTGCGTCTTGGCGACGACCTGCTCCAGCGTGTGCGCAAAGTTCTCCAGGATCACGATCGCCTGCGCGCCCGAATCGAGGAGCTGGTGCTCCAGTTCGCGCGGCGTGTACAGCGGATTGACGTTCACCACGATCAGTCCCGCGCGCAACACACCGAACAGGGCCACCGGGTACTGCAGGACATTGGGCATCATCAGCGCCACGCGATCGCCCTTGCGCAGGCCGCGCGACTGCAGCCACGCGCCGAACACCGCCGACATGCGATCGAGCTCGGCGAAGGTGATTTCGCGGCCCATGCAATGGTAAGCCGGGCGCTCGCCGAAGTTGGTCACGCTTTCCTCGAACAGGTCGCGGATCGACTGGTACTTGCCGGGATCGATCTCGGCCGGCACGCCGGCGGGATAGTGTTTGAGCCAGATTTTTTCCATGTGTGCGTCCTCCTCGGGTACGGGTATGGATGTTGGTCTGATGTTTGAGACAGGCGCCATCATAAACCGCCGCTGAAATATTCGGGGGCAGAGTAACTTTTCTCAGAAATCAATCCGCGGCAATGTAACTTTTCGCGCTGTGGAGCGTTCAACGTGACAAGGCAAGGCTGTTTGGCATTGGCGAATATCCCCTGTTGGCAAGCGTTATCCATTTTGATAACATATGGTCATGAAATCGGTTGCATGGATTGGTACCTCCCTTTCCGACATTCGCAACTTCCCGGCTGACGCGCAGACAAATGCCGGACACGCACTGCGCATGGTGCAGGAGGGCGTCGATCCGACTAACTGGAAGCCGTTGAGCAGCATCGGAGTCGGCGTTCGAGAAATCAGAGTGCGAGAACAATCCGGCGCGTTCCGCGTGGTCTATGTAGCGAAATTCGCAGATAAGGTATTCGTGCTGCATTGCTTCCAGAAAAAGACAGAAAAGACCGCAAAACGCGACATCGACATCGCCAAAGCCCGTTTGAAGGAGATCAGGAAATGACCGAAAAATCCGTCTGGTTCGACCTCTGCGATACTCCGGAGGAAGCGTACGTCATGGAAATGCGCTCGCAGTTGCTGATGAACATCGAGAAGTTCGTCAAGGGCTGCAAATCGCAAGCGGCGGCGGCTCGCATTCTCGGAATCACCGCTCCGCGCCTGTCGGATCTGCTGAATGGCCGCCTGCACAGATTCTCGCTTGAGGCGTTGATTACCCTGACGCTGCGCGCTGGCAGCAAGCCATCCTTGAAGCTGCGCAAGGCCGCGTAAGCACCCGCAGCGGGCCCGCCCATGTACCAGCGCCTCGGAAGCACGCCTGATGAACGGCAGCTTCGTTACCCCGAATCCTTTCAGCATGAATTGGACGAGCTGGAGTTGCAAGAAATCAGAGAAACTGCAAACCGCGGGTGGCCACGCTCGTCAGGATGTCATGGCGTCAGTTAGATGAGATCAGAATCCATCCGATTGACTGCCAAACGATCTTTCATTTCAGGAACAACAACATGTCCAATGAAATTTCTGAAATAGCGCCTGCACCCGACAGATTTGGGGGTTGAATTCGATTGTGGGTTGTACTCTCTCGACTGTCGCTAATCGTGCTCGCCGCTATAGTTGTCGCAGATCGCATTTTGATTGCGAACTGAATCGCCTTAACAGGGCTGGTCTCCGCACAATTGGTCGCATGCCTTTACGCCGCGCAGCGGCGGCTAGCCGGCCGCGGCCCGGATGCGGCGCGCGAGATAGATGCTGGCAAGCGTCGCCGCCACGGCCAGGATCCCCACCGCGCCGTAGTGGGTCAGCTCGCCCGCCGCGTTCCGCCCCATGAGCAGGCTCGCGCCGAACGCGGCCGTGCCCGAGGCGAACTGCTGGATCGACGCGTTGAAGCTCATGAAACTGCCGCGCAGGCGCGGTGTCACGCTCCCCGTGATCAGCGCCATCGCCGGCACGAAACGGCCCGACATCATGCACATCAGAAACGCCGATGCCGCGATTGCCGCGTAAATGGGCACGCGCGGCAGGTTCGTGAGGACCAGGATCGCCAGCGCCGAGCCGCAGGCGACGAGCGTGAACATGCGCTGCTTGCCGTGCAGGTCGGTGAGCCGGCCCACCAGGCGCACCACGATCAGGGTAAGCGTGCCGCCGACGAGGTACAGCAGCGGCAACTGCGGCTCGGTGATGCCGACGTTGGCCACCATGTAGGGGCTGATGAAGGGGATGACGGCAAAGCCGGAGAAAAACAACATGCCCGAAAACAGAAACGCCTTTTGGTGATTCGGCTCGCCAAACACCGCCACCGCCTGCGCCAGCGGATGGCGCTCGCGCGCGGCGCGCAGATGGCCGCGCATGCGCGGCAGCAGCCAGAACACGCCGCTCCAGACGGTGACGCACAATCCGGCGAGAAAGAAATACGGCGCGCGCCAGGTGAAATGGTTGGCCAGGTACAGGCTGATCGGCACGCCGACCGTCGCGGCGATGGAAAACGCCGACATCACCGCGCCCAGGGCGGCGCCGCGCCGGCTGTCCGGAAACAGGTCGCCGACGATGGCGAACACGATCGCCGACAGCACGCCGCCGAAAGCGCCGGCCAGCGCCCGCGCCGCGAGCAGCGTGCCATAACTGTCGGAAGAGGCGGCGACGAGCGTGGTCGCGCCGAAGCAGGCATACAGGACCAGCAGCGCTTTCTTGCGGTCGAAGCGGTCTATGAAAAAGGCCGCGGCAAAGCCCACCGCCGCGGCGCTGAAGGTGTAGACGGACACCAGAAAGCCGAATTTCGTCGGACCGATGCCGAACAGGCGCATGAACTGCGGCCCCAGCGGCATCAGGATCATGAAATCGATGATGTGGCTGAACTGCACAGCGCCGAGCGCCAGCAGGATGGCCCACTCGCGCACCACGGGCTTGTCGGC
>JAJZUN010000567.1 GCA_021848555.1 Pseudomonadota bacterium
TCTGCAGGCACTCGTCCACCACGCGGCACTGCTGCTCGCTGCACCACCACTTGGCCATGTACGCGGCTTCGGCGTCGAGCTTTCCGTCCAGCAGCCGCTGGATGCAGTCGTTGACGAAGGTGCGCACCACGTGAGCGGTGGTGGCGATCTCGGCCAGCTTGTGGCGCGTGGTCTGCATCTCGAACAGCGGTGCGCCGAAAATCTTGCGCTCCTTCGTGTATTCGACGGTGAGTTCCAGGGCCCGGTCGATGATGGCCGCCGCAGGCACGGCGATGGTCATGCGTTCGTAGGGCAACTGGCCCATCAACTGCTTGAAACCAAGCCCTTCGACGCCCCCCAGGACTTGATCGACCGGCACGCGCACCCCGTCGAAGAAGAGTTCGGCGGTGTCCGACGCATGCAGGCCGATCTTGTCGAGCAGGCGGCCCACGCGGAACCCTGGCAGGTTCTCGGTCTCCACCACGATCAGCGAAAGGCCTCGGCTGCCCGCCTCGCCGGTGCGTGCGACCACAATCAGCAGATTGCAGGTGTAGCCGTTGGTGATGAAGGTCTTGGCACCGTCGATCACGTAGTGGTCGCCATCACGGCGCGCGCGGGTGGCGATGGCCTTGAGGTCCGTCCCGCAGCCGGGTTCGGTCATCGCAATGCCGAGCAGCATCTCGCCGCTGCTCAGCTTGGGCAGCCAGCGCTGCTTCTGCTCCTCGGTGCCGTAGTCCATGATGTAGTGCGCAGCGATGCTGTTCACCTGGACGTTGTTGGGCATTTCCGCTCTGGTCAACTCATCCTGTACCACCAGCTGGTAGGCAATGCTGGCCCCGGTGCCGCCGTAGGCTTCGGGCATTTCGGGCAGCATGAACCCCATCTCGCCGAAGGGCCGCCAGGTCTCGCGCGGGACGTAGCCCTGTTCGCGCCAAGCGGGCAGGTGCGGAGCCATCTCGGCGGCGATGTAGCGGCGCACCTGGTCGCGAAAGGTCTCGATGTCGCTGTCCATCCAGGGTTGACGGTGCAATTGCGGCAGCATGGGAGCGCTCCTCAGAAGGTTTGTACGATGAAGGTTTGAAAACTTGGCCAGCGATGCGGCCCCGGGTCATGCCCGCATACCCACAACGGGGCGGGCGAAGCGTCGAATCTCTGCGTTCTCAGTCTGTCCAGGGCATATGGTCGGCATTCAGCCCGTGCGCGTCTTGCCCGCCAGTGCATGGCAAGTTGACTTTGCGTGTGCAAGGGAAAGCCCGGCTGACTCGACCGGGCCGATGGCGGAGCCGTGAGCAGTCATGCCGCGTGCATCGCTGGGCGACACTCCAAAGCGTTGTTTGAATGCGCGGCAGAAATGGCTGGTGGAGTTGAAGCCCCAGTGAAAGGCGATCGCCGAGACCTGCAGATGCCGGCAGACCGGGTCAACGAGTGTCCGCCAGCACGCTTGCAATCGGCTTTCCAGGATGTGGCCGACCACCGTGGTATCGCCCTGCGCAAACAGCGCATGAAGGTAACGCAGTGAAATACCGTGCGCCGCGGCGATGCGTGCCGGACTCAGGTCATCCTCTTGAAAATGCTGGGCGATGTAGGCAAGTACTCGTTCGCGCAACGCGGCCATGGCCGTGAATCGAGTGGCGCTCTCCGGCTCTGGCAGCGCAATGTCCAGAAGCCCGATCACCGTGCGGCAAAGGGCGACGTGGGCGGAGGGCGGCACGGCGCCGATCTCCTTTGCCAACCCCATCAGGTGTTGGCTGAGCAGTGAGCCCACGCCTGTGTGACTGTCAATGCGGCAGGCTGCGGGCGGCTGCTTGCGGCCCGGTAGATGCTCGCGCATGAGCTGCCAGGGAATCATCAACGACACGCTGTGGGTTCGTTCCAGCACCTCATAGTCTTGCCGCTGATCGGTACGCCAGAGGAACATGTCGCCCTCGCAGATTGGCGTGTCCCACTGCTGCAACTGTACTCGGCCGCTCAGGTTCAGCTGCAGCCCCAGGCAGAACTCATCGTCGAATGACGTATGTCCAGGAGGAGACTGCTCGACGCAAGCACCGGTCACGGTGCATACCAAGGAGGCTCCGGCGAGTTCGTGTCGCCGCAACTTCGCCTGGAATGCAGCAGGCTTCGCCGGGGAGGAAAGACTCCAGCGCTGGAAGGAGTCCTTGAGGATCGCTTCCGTCGCATCTATCCTGCCCTCGATGGGCGCATGGTCGATGGACCATTCCATGGGTGACTGTTGCAGCACTTGTCGTCTCCTGAATCTGCCCCCAGACGCCGCAGCCCATCGGGACCGGAGCGTCGACACCGTGGCGTGCTTTCGTGCGGCGCTCAGGGTACCCAAGGCATACAGGCAATCGTAGGCAGCGGTGCTTGGCGCGGCAATGACGGATGGTCTCGATCAACTGACAAGGCACCTCTTTCGACGGATGGGGGAGCGAGGCAACCCCGCAGCCGAGCGGCCCTGCGCTAACCTCCCGGCATCGACGGCGAACTGAAGATGCAAGGAGACGATGATGGATCTGGGTGCAATGCTGGCAGGCAAGCGGGTGCTGGTCACGGGGGCCTCGTCGGGCCTGGGCGAGAACTTCGCTCGGCTGGCTGCTGGTTGCAAGGCCAAGGTAGTGATTGGGGCGCGGCGCAAGGCGCGGCTCGACAAACTCGCCCAGGAACTCGAAAAGCTCGGTTCGCCTCAGGTCACGGTGCTGGAAATGGATGTGGCTTCCGAGCAGTCCATCGACGACGCCTTCGCCGAGATAGACGCCTCGGGCACCATCCTCGACGTGGTGGTTAACAACGCCGGGGCTTCCAACGACGCCTTGTCGCTCACGCTGCCTGTGTCCGACTTCGACTCGCTGATGGAGACCAACGTGCGCGGCGTGTGGCTGGTGGCCGCGCGTGCCGCGCAGCGCTGGGTGGATGCGGGGCGGGGAGGCTCAGTCATCAACATCGCATCGATCCTGGGCGAACGCGTGATGCCGGGCGCCATGCTGTATGCCACGTCCAAGGCTGCAGTCGTGCACATGACCAAGAGCCTGGCGCTCGAATGGGCGCGCCACGGCATTCGCGTCAATGCCATCGAGCCGGGCTACATCGACACCGAGATGACCGATGCCATGTGGGATACCGACCATGGCAAGGCGCTTATCAAGCGCATCCCGATGCGCCGCCTGGGTAAGCCGGAGGAGCTCAACGGTCTGTTCCTGCTGTTCGCGACCGAGGCCGGGTCGTGGATGACCGGCGCCTGCGTGCCAGTGGATGGCGGGCATCT
>JAJZUN010000568.1 GCA_021848555.1 Pseudomonadota bacterium
TGGCAAGGCGGATGGCTTTGAACGCCGCCTCGCCCATCTGCGCCGGATCCGTCACTTCGAACACCCATTTCGCGATCGTGCCGTACATGCGCTGGTAGTCGATCTCCTGGAACGCTTCGCGGCGCACGTCCGCCCGAGGAATCTGCCCGACGATCAGGATCAGCGGGATCGCATCCTGCTGCGCGGTGTGCACCGCGATCGATGCGTTGGTGGCGCCCGGTCCCCGGCTGACCAGAACGACCCCGGGGCGCCGCGTGAGCCGGCCGTCGGCGACGGCCATGAATCCCGCGCCGGTCTCGTGGCGGCAGGTCACGGCGTCGATGCCGGGGAAGTCGTACAAGGCATCCAGAATGCCGAGGTAGCTCTCGCCGGGGACCAGGAACACCCGGTCGATGCCATGATTCTGAAAAACGGATAACAGCGCGTGGGATGAGGTTTTCATTTTTTTTGGATCAGATGATGGATGCGAAGCGGTATGTCAGGCAGGCGAAGGAGCATGCCGTTGGTGAGCATTATATCTGGCTGCTCGGATACCGCGCGCATGCGGCAAATGGACTTGCGCGCTGCGCACGCCAACCGTGTTCAACACGGCTATGAACAAAGAACTGGAACAGCGCGGGGGTTTTATCCAAGATCGCCGATTGCGCACGGATGCGCTTTTCATCCGTGCGCAATCGGCGATCCGCGCGGACGGGTCGCCGTCCGCGCAAGCTTGATCGCTGCAGCTCGATGTCTCGTCCTACGTCGATCGATACCGACGTAACAGCCATTGCGCGCTGCGCGCGCCAACCGTGTTTTTGGTGCGGATAAAAAGCGTATCCGCACCAAAAACACGGTTATGTATAAAATCCCAACGGCGAGGTCTTTCTTTTCACGATCACGGCGCACACTCCAATGCACCGGCCATTTTGACCGCTATTCGCTGCGCAGCGCCTCCAGCGGATCGAGATACGCCGCCCGCCGCGCCGGCAGCACGCCGGCGGCCAGGCCCACGGCCAGCGCCACCAATTCCGCCAGCAGGGCATAGATCCACGGCGTATGCACCGGCAGCGCCGGCAGCACGGCGTGCAGCGCCAGCGCGGCGCCCCAGCCCAACAGCAGTCCGGCCGTGCCGCCCAGCACCGCCAGCAGCGCGGCCTCGCCCAGGAACAGCAGCAGGATGCCTTGCCGAGTCGCGCCGACGGCGCGCAGCAGTCCGATCTCGGAAGTGCGCTCGGCCACGGCGATGGTGAGTATGGTGAGTATGCCCACGCCGCCCACCACCAGCGAAATGCCGCCGATCGCGGCGACGGCGAAGGTGATCGCGTCGAGCACCGTGCCAAACACCTCCAGCATCTTCTGTTGCGGGGTGACGGTAAAGTCTTCCGCACCGTGGCGCGCGATCAGCGTGCGCTTGATCCCCGCCTCCACTTCCGCCAGCGGCGCGGTCGCTTCGTAGACCACGTGGATTTCCTGCAGGCTCTCGCGGTTGAACATCTCCAGCGCACGCCCGACCGGTATGAACACCGTATCGTCGAGATCGAAGCCGAGCACCTGGCCTTTCGACTGCATCACGCCGATGACGCGATAGCGCTCGCCGCCGGCGCGGATGCGGCTGCCCAGGGGATTGTCGCCGCCGAACAGTTCGCGCGCCACCTTGGAACCGAGCACCACGAAAGCGCGCGCGCTGCGCGGGTCGTCCGGCGGCAGGAATTCGCCGCTCGCGGCGCGCATCTGCAGCGCGCGCGCAAAATCCGGGCCGACGCCGTAGAGGGTAACGCGGCGGCTCTTGCCGCTATACACGACTTCGGCGTTGCCCTGCACGATCGGATCGGACAGTTGCACATAGGGCGCGCGGCGCAAGGCCAGCGCATCGTCGATGGTGAGCGGCCGCACGGTGTTCACCGCGCCCAGCGACGCCCCGTGGGTCTGCACGCGCCCAGGTGAGACCGCGATGATATTGGTGCCGAACTGGGTGAATTCCGCGATGACGAAACGGTGCAGCCCCTCGCCTATCGACGTAAGCAGGATGACCGCGGCGATGCCCACGGCGATGCCCAGCGCGGTCAGCAGCGTGCGCAGGCGGTGCGCCCTGAGCGAAATGTAGGTGAAGCTGACGAAATCGGCGTAGCGCACGGTCAGCGTCGCGACAGCGCCTGCACCGGATCGAGCCTGGCGGCGCGCCGCGCCGGCGCCACCGTGAACAGCACCGCCGTGGTCAGCGCAATCGCCGGCGCCGCCACCAGCGCCCACCATGGCGCATGGAACGGAATCGCCGGATACATCTGGGCGACGATGCTGCGTCCCAGTTCACCCACAGCCAGGCCGGCCGCGGCGCCGCCCGAGGCGAGCAGCATCGCCTCGGTGAAAAACGCCAGCCGGATCTGCTGCCCCGTGGCGCCCAGCGCCTTCAGCAAGCCGATCTCGCGCCGCCGCTGGGTCACCGCGATCAGCATCACGTTCATGATCAGGATGCCGGCTACGCCTAAGCTGATCGCGGCGATGCTCGCTACGGTCAGCGTCAGCGCGTTCAGAATGCGGTCGAAGGTGGCGAGCACGGCGTCCTGAGTGATCACCGTGACATCGCGCTCCCCCTCGTGGCGCAGGCGGATGATCTCCTCGACATCGGCCTTGGTCTGCGCAATCTGCTCCCGGCTCTTGGCTTCGACCAGGACGCGGAACAGCGCCTCGGTATTGAACAGGGCCTGCGCCGCCGCCAGCGGCACGATGACGATTTCGTCGGTATTCATTCCCAGCGACTCGCCCTGCGTCGCCATGATGCCGATGACGCGAAAGCGGCGGTCGCCGATGCGCAGCCATTCCCCCAGCGCCGGGCGCGACCCGAACAGTTCGCGCGCCACCTTGGCGCCGATGACGCACACCGGCTGGCTGTGGCGCGCATCGCCTTCGGGCAGGAAGCGGCCCTGCGCCAGTTCCATATGCCGTATTTCCACCAGTTCCGCCGTCGATCCGAGCACCGGCGTTTCACGGTTGCGGGCGCCCACGCGCACGTCGCCCGCGCCGACGATCAGCGGGGCGAGGCGCCGGACGGCATGGCTGCGTTTGAGCGCAAGCGCGTCATCGAGCGTCAGGTCGCGCGGCGTCTTGCCGATCAGCACACCGGGCATGGCTCCGGCGGTTTCGCTGCGCCCGGGCAACACGATCACCAGATTGCTGCCGAGGGAGCCGAACTGGTTCGCCACATACAGCCTCGCGCCCTCGCCGAGCGCAGTCACCATCACAACCGCGGCGACGCCTA
>JAJZUN010000569.1 GCA_021848555.1 Pseudomonadota bacterium
GCGCAGGCCGCGCAGCCAGGCGAGCGTGGTGCGCGCCATCAGCGGCAGCGGGTCGGTGGCGGGCACCGCGGCGGCAACCCCGGATTCAACCCGCACCGGCGCGACGGCGGCGGTCGGATCGAAGCGCACCCAGCCGCGGCCCTTGAGCCAGACCTCGGCCCAGGCGTGCGCATCGGATTGGCGCACGACCATGTACTGGTCCACCGGATTGATTTCGCCGCCCTGGTAACCGGTGACCACGCGCGCCGGCAGGCCGGCCGCGCGCATCAGGAACACGAAGCTGGAGGCGTAGTGCTCGCAAAAGCCGCGCTTGCTGCCGAACAGGAATTCATCGATAGAATCGCGGCCGAGCAGCGGCGGCTCGAGCGTGTAGACGAAGCCCTGTTCGCGAAAGTAATTCAATGCCTTCTGCACGATGGCGATGTCTGCCGCGCCTCCCGCCGCCCATTCCTCGGCCAGCCGGCGCGCGCGCGGATTGAAAGCTCGCGGCAGCTGCAGCCCCGGCCTGAGTTCGTCCGCATCGTCTGCGCCGCCTTCGGTGTAATTGGTGTAGGAAAGCATTTCGTAGCGCACGCGATTGCGCACGGGCGTGCGTGCGAGCAGCACGTAGTCGGCGCTGACGCCCGCATTGGGCGGGACCTTCGCTGCGAGTTCGAGCGCGAACAGCCAGTTGTGGTTATGCGGCTCCAGCGTGACCTCGTACTCGTAGGGTCTGCCGCGCGCCTCGAACTTGACCTGGGCGTATGGGCGGACATCGCCCGGGCGCCAGGTGCGGCCATCGAAATTCCAGAACACCGGCCCGCGCCAGTACAACTCGCGCCGCGGCGGAACATCGCCCTGGAAGCGCACGCGAAACGCGATCGCGTCCGACTGCGACAGTCGGCTGATCGCGCCGGGCGACATCGAGTCGGACAGGCCGGTGACGCCGCTGTAGGCGTCCTGCGGCAGGCCCCATAATGGGCCTTGCACCCGCGGAAACAGAACGAACAGGACCAGCATCACCGGTCCCGCCTGCGCCAGCAGCACGGCCGCGGTTTTCAAATTGGCCTGCAGCGAGCGCCCAGCGGCGGCGAAGTTCACCAGGCTGGCGGTGTTGATCAGCGTGGACACCAGCATCAATCCCGCCGTCGGCAGGGTCTGCGAATAGAAAAAATTGGTGAGCGCGAGAAAGTAGCCGAGCAGGACCAGCACCATGGCATCGCGCTTATGATGCAGCTCGAGCAGCTTCAGCGACAGGAACAGCACCAGCAGTGCCACCCCGGAATCGCGGCCGAAAATGGTGCGGTAGGTGAGATAGACGCCGAACATGCCGCCGACGACCAGCAGCGCGAGCAGCCATTTCTTCGGCAGCGCGCGTTCGCCCCAGGCGAGATAGACGCGCCAGGCGAACAGCATGACTGCGATCAGATTCAGCCACCAGGGCAGGCGCTGCATATGCGGCGCAACCACCAGCGCGAGGCCGGCGAGCAGCCAGAACAAATGGCGCAATTCGATGCCGGCGTTCGGCGCGTTGTCAGAGGCCATACAGAGCCAGTTCCCGCAGACAGGCGAGCCGGTGCGGCGCGCCCGTGTCTGGTGCGATCTCGACCCCGGGCAGGCGCAGGCCGTAACGCAATCCATCCTGGTCGGCCGTGAGCACCCAGCGCGTCAGCCGCGACAGTTTGGATTCGAGGTCCAGATTGGCGGGCAGTTCGTTCCAGTCCAGCCACAGTTCGGCGGCGGCGCGGCCGCTGAACACCTTGGTCTGCAGGCCCTGCCCGCGCGCGGCAGCTTTCCAGTGGATGTGCCGCGGCGAATCGCTGATTTGGTACTGGCGCAGCCCGGCGAAATCGTCGCTGCCGCCGCTGGACACGCGCTTCTCTCCGCTACCGCCGGATGGCTCGGGCAGGGGCAGCAGGCCGTCGTCGGGCTTGGGATAGACGAGGCAGCGCAGGTCCGGCTGAATATAGCTCCAGGCGCGCAGCAGGCCGAGCGGGAAGCGCGTATCCGCGGTAATGCGCCCGGGCATGAGCCAGCCACGCCGCGCGGCCGCGATCGGGATGCTCACCGTGGCGCCGCGCCGGGGTGCTATGTCGCATGACGTCGCCTTGCCTGCATGCCACAGCGCGATGGCGCAGCGCTCATAGCCAGAGCGGTTTTCGACGAACAGCTCGAACCAGGCGAGCTCGCCGGCGAATACGGGTTCCGCGCGGCCCGGCGTGACATGCAGGTGCACCAGGTTGCGAAACGTATGCAGGATTGCGACCAGCCCCATGCTCGCGAGCAGGAAGGTGAGGATGTAGCCCAGCGAGAGGTTGTAGTTGATCGAGCCGATCAGCATCACGCCCAGGGCCAGCGCGAACGCAAGCCCCGGCCGGGTAGGCAGGATATAGACGCGGTTCTGCCGCAGGAAAATCGTGCCCGGCTCGGGCTTGCGCGGGCCGAAGAACGCGAGGTAGAGCTGCGAGCGGCTCAGGATTTTTTCGAACATCGCGCCAGCAGCCTGTGGTCGAAGTGTTTCAGGGGATCGGCACGGCCTCGATCAGCGCGGCGGTGACCTCGGAAGAGCGTTTGCGCGCGCCTTCGTGCGCCGGCGCGAGGCGGTGGCCGGCGACCCCGGGCAGGATGGCCTGCACGTCCTCCGGCAGCACTTTGTCGCGGCCTTCGAGCATGGCCCAGGCCTTGGCCGCATGCAGTATGCCCAGCGCGGCGCGCGGCGACAGGCCGTTGGTGAATTCGGGCGCGCGCCGCGTGTGCTCGACGATGGCCTGGATATAGTCGAGCAGGGCCGGCGCTGCGTGCACCTGGTTCGCCCCCGTCTGCATTTCCATCAGCTCGCCCAGGGCGAGGCAGGGCTCCAGCGTCGCCACCAGGTTGCGCCGCTCCGTGCCCTGCAGCAGGGCACGCTCGGCGTCGCGATCCGGATAGCCGAGTTCGATGCGCATGAGAAAGCGATCGAGCTGCGATTCCGGCAGCGGGAACGTGCCGACCTGGTGCGAGGGATTCTGCGTGGCGATGACGAAAAAGGGTTCGGGCAGCGGCCGCGTCTCGCCTTCGGCGGTGACCTGATGCTCTTCCATCGCCTCGAGCAAGGCGCTTTGCGTCTTGGGCGTGGCGCGGTTGACTTCGTCCGCCAGGATCAGCTGCGAAAAAATCGGCCCCGGATGGAATTTGAACGCGCCGCTGTCGCGGTCGAATACCGACACGCCGATGATGTCTGCGGGCAGCAGGTCGCTGGTAAACGAGATGCGCTGGAAG
>JAJZUN010000570.1 GCA_021848555.1 Pseudomonadota bacterium
GAACGCGACGAGGGCAAGGCGCTGGCCTGCTGCGCCACGCTGCAGGCCGACACCACCATCGAGGCCGACATCGACGAGGAGCCCGACGCGCTGGTGATCCCGGTGCGTGACTTCGCCGCCGAGGTCGAGCGCATCGAGGATCTGACGCCGACTGTGCGCGCCATCTGGCTGCGGCTGGACAAGCCGCTGCAGTTCCAGGCCGGGCAGTACGTGCAGCTGGAAATCCCCGGGCTCGGCCAGAGCCGTGCGTTTTCGATCGCCAACGCACCACACGAGGTCGAGGCCAGCGGCTGCATCGAGATCAATGTGCGGCGCGTTCCGGGCGGGCTGGGAACCGGCTACCTGCACGAGCAGCTCCGGATCGGGCAGCGGCTGAGGCTGTCCGGCCCCTACGGGCGTTTCTTCGTGCGCCATTCGGCGCAGCGCCCGCTGCTGTTCATGGCCGGTGGATCGGGGCTGTCGAGCCCGCGCTCGATGATCCGCGACCTGCTGCATCGGGGCTGCACGCTGCCGATCACGCTGGTCTACGGCCAGCGCAGCGCCGCCGAGCTGTATTACGACCGCGAATTCCGTGAACTGGCCGCGCGTCACGCCAACTTCGACTACGTGCCGGCGCTGTCCGAGACGCCGGCAGGCACGACCGAGGTGGCACAGGGTTTCGTGCACGAGGTCGCCCGGGAGCACTTCGCCGGCGACTTCTCGCAGCACAGCGCCTACCTGTGCGGTCCGCCGCTGATGATCGACGCGTGCATCGGCGCGCTGATGCAGGGGCGACTTTTCGAGCACAACATCTACCACGAGAAGTTCCTGTCCGCCGCCGATGCCCAGCAGGTTCGCAGCCCGCTGTTCAAGAGGATCTGAGATGAACCAGGCGACCAGCGACAAGCTGCAGGTGACCATCCGCCAGACCGGGGAATCGTTCGATTGCCGCGGCAACCAGTCGGTGCTCGCGGCAATGGCCTCGACCGGTCGCCGGGGTATCCCGGTGGGCTGCCTCGGCGGCGGCTGCGGGGTCTGCAAGATCCGGCTGCTCAGTGGACAGGTGAGCAAGCTCGGCCCGGTCAGCCGCGCGCATGTGAGCAGGGACGAGGAGGACCAGGGCTACACCCTGGCCTGTCGCGTCGCGCCGCAGAGCCGGCTCGAGATCGAGGTGACGGGCAAGTTCTGCAAACCGTTCTTCAAGGGATTCGGCAGCTGCGCGAATCCGGTTTCCGCGAAATAACCACGACGAGGAGAGTCAATCATGGGTGTACTGCGTATCGGGCACGCCAGCCTGAAAGTGATGGACATGGCCGCGGCCCTGAAGCACTACGAGAAAGTGCTCGGGATGAAGCAGGTGATGGAGGACAACAAGGGCAATGTCTACCTCAAGTGCTGGGATGAGTGGGACAAATACTCTCTGGTCCTGACCCCGGCGGAGGAGGCCGGGCTCAATCACGTGGCCTACAAGGTCGAGCACGACGCCGATCTGGACGCGCTGCAGGCGCGCATCGAGGCCTACGGCATCGCGACCCGCGTGCTGCCCGAAGGCACGATGCCGGCCACCGGGCGCATGCTGCAGTTCCAGCTGCCCAGCGGGCACGAGATGCGCCTGTACGCGATGAAGGAGCGTGTCGGCACCGATGTCGGCTCGACCAACCCGGACCCCTGGCCCGACGACATCACCGGCGCCGGAGCGCACTGGCTGGACCATTGTCTGCTGATGTGCGAAATGAACCCCGAAACCGGCGTCAACAAGGTGGCCGAGAACACCGAGTTCATGTCCAGGGCGCTGGACTTCCATCTCGCCGAGCAGGTCATGGTCGGCCCCGGCAACACCATCCAGGCGGCGACGTGGATGTTCCGCACCTCGACCCCGCACGACATCGCCTTCGTCGCCGGCCCGCGCATGGGGCTGCACCACATCGCCTTCTACCTCGACTCGTGGGACGACGTGCTGAAGGCGGCCGACGTGATGGGCAAGAACCGGACCCGCATCGACGTCGCCCCGACCCGTCACGGCATCACCCGCGGCACCACGATCTACTTCTTCGACCCCAGCGGCAACCGCAACGAGACGTTCGCCGGACTGGGCTACCTGGCGCAGCCCGACCGGCCGGTGACGACGTGGACCGAGGATCACCTCGGCAGCGGCATCTTCTACCACACCGGCGAGCTGGTGTCGTCCTTCACCGAGGTCTACACCTGATGTCGCAACGCAGCCAGCGCGCCGCCGGCGGCGGCGCGCTGCAGGCACCCGATCCCGTTTCCTAATTCTTCGACGTTCATCATGCTGATCACCGAACCCCAGGCTCCGACCCGCACCGCCGCCGGCAGCAATGCCGCCGTGCCGCAGGTCGACCATTTCATCAACGGCAGCTTCGTTGCCTCGACGCAGCGCTTCGACAAGCGTTCGCCGGTCGACGCACGCCTGATCGCACGCGTCGCCGAGGCCTCGCGCGACCAGGTCGATGCCGCGGTGCAGGCCGCGCGCGCCGCGCTCCGTGGTCCGTGGGGCGCGCTGAGCGTGGCGCAGCGCGTCGATCTGCTGCACGCGGTGGCCGACGGCATCAACCGCCGCTTCGATGACTTTCTTGCCGCCGAGGTGGCCGACACCGGCAAGCCGGTGAGCCTGGCACGCCACGTGGACATTCCGCGCGGGGCGGCGAACTTCAAGATCTTCGCCGACGTGGTGAAGAACGTGCCGACCGAATTCTTCGAGATGTCCACCCCCGACGGCCTCGGCGCCATCAATTACGCGGTCCGTCGTCCGGTCGGCGTGGTCGGGGTGGTCTGTCCGTGGAACCTGCCGCTGCTGTTGATGACGTGGAAAGTCGGCCCGGCGCTGGCCTGCGGCAACACCGTCGTCGTCAAGCCGTCGGAGGAAACGCCGCAGACCGCGGCGCTGCTCGGCGAGGTCATGAACGCCGCCGGCGTGCCGGCCGGCGTCTACAACGTGGTGCACGGCTTCGGCCCCGGATCCGCAGGCGAGTTCCTGACCAGCCATCCAGGAGTCGACGCCATCACCTTCACCGGCGAAACGCGCACCGGCGAGGTCATCATGAAGGCTGCCGCGACCGGCGCCCGCCCGGTCAGCCTGGAGATGGGGGGAAAGAACGCCGCCGTGGTGTTCGACGATTGCGACTTCGACGCCGCCATCGAAGGGACCCTGCGCTCGTGCTTCGCCAATTGCGGCCAGGTCTGCCTGGGCACCGAGCGGGTCTACGTGCAGCGCGGCCTGTTCGATCGCTTCGTCGC
>JAJZUN010000571.1 GCA_021848555.1 Pseudomonadota bacterium
GGACGCGACGCTCGCGCTGGAGCACGGCGTGGACGTGATCTACGTCTCGAATCACGGCGGGCGCCAGCTCGATCACGGCCGCGGCGCCATGGACGTGCTGCCCGAAATCGCCGCCGCGGTCGGCGGGCGCGCCCCGATCATCATCGACGGCGGATTCAACCGCGGCACGGACATCGTCAAGGCGCTCGCTGCCGGCGCGAGCCTGGTCGGGATCGGCCGCATGCAATGCCTGGGCCTGGCTGCGGGCGGGCAGGCGGGCCTGGTGCGCCTGCTCGAACTGCTGGAACAGGAGATACACATCTGCCTCGGCCTGCTCGGCGTCAACTCCTGGGCCGGGCTCGACCAGAGCTATCTGCATCCGGCGCCGCCGGTCAGTACCGGCGCGACCCTGAGCGCATTCCCGCTGCTCACGCTCGAAGAGCAGGCTTTTTACTGAGCAGCTGCAAGCCCCCGAATCACACAAAGACAGCGAAGAACATGCGATGGACTGAACCGCGCGAGCGCTTGCGCGCAATACTCGAAGGCAAGGCCTGCATCCATCCGGCTTCGGTATTCGATCCGGTCTCGGCCCGCATCGCCGAAGACCTGGGGTTCGAACTCGGCATGTTCGCCGGCTCGATTGCCTCGCTGGCAGTGCTGGGCGCGCCCGACCAGACCCTGATCACGCTGACTGAATTCGCCGAGCAGGCGCATCGCATCTGTCGCGCCGGCAAGCTGCCGCTGTTGGTGGACGCGGACCACGGCTACGGCAATGCGCTCAATGTGATGCGCACCGTGGAAGAGCTCGAGACCGCGGGCATCGCCGCGCTCACCATAGAGGACACGGCCCTGCCCCAGGCCTACGGCGCAGGCGGCGCAGCGAAGCTGACTTCGGTCGAAGAGGGCGTAGGCAAGATGAAAGCCGCGCTGGCCGCGCGGCGCGATCCGCGCCTTGCCATTGTCGGACGCACCAGCGCCATGGCGGTCAGCGGCCTCGAGGACGCGCTCGCGCGCGCGCGGGCCTACGCGGCGGCGGGAGTCGACGCGCTGTTCTTCCTCGGCGTGCGCACGCGCGCCCAGCTCGAGGCGCTTGCGGCCGAATGCAGGATTCCGATCGTGCTTGGCGGCGTCGGTGCCGACCTGAATGACCGCGAGTTTCTGGGCGAGCACGGCGTGCGCATCAGCCTGCAGGGACACCAGCCGTTCATGGCCGCGGTGGCGGCGGTGCGCGAAACCATGAAAGCGCTGCGCGAGGGCACGCCGCCGGCCAAGCTGCCGAACCTGGCCTCGGCGCAGCTGATGCAGCAGGTCAGCCGCGAAGCCGATTACGCGCGCTGGGGCGAGAGTTTCCTCGGCGGCCCGAAAAAGTGACGCAGCGATCCAGCATGAACGAGAGCGGCACGCCGCTTGCGGGCCTGACGGTGATCGAGTTGGGCCACAGCGTCGCCGCGCCTTTTGCCGGACAGATTCTCGCGGATCTCGGCGCAGATGTGATCAAGGCGGAGAAAGCCGAAGGCGACGATGCACGCCATTGGGGTCCGCCGTTCTGGGAGGGGGCGTCGGCCACGTTCCAGCCGCTCAACCGCAACAAGAAATCGGTAGTGTGCGATCTGCGCGACGCCGCGCAAATCGGCGCGCTCAAACGCCTGATCCAGGATCGCGCCGACATCGTGCTGCAGAACATGCGCCCGGGGCAGGTGGAGAAGCTCGGCCTCGACGGCGCCGCGCTGTGCGCGCAAAAGCCGGCGCTGATCTATTGCAATCTCGGCGCATTCGGCAGCAAGGGTCCGCTCAAGGACCGTCCGGGCTACGACCCGCTGATGCAGGCCTTCGGCGGCATCATGAGCACCACCGGCGAAGAAGGGCGGCCGCCGGTGCGCGTCGGCCCCTCCATCATCGACCTCGGTACCGGCATGTGGGCGGTGATCGGCATGCTGACCGCGCTCAAGCGCCGCTCCGAGACCGGCCGCGGCGGTGTCGTCGACGTGTCGCTGTTCGAAACCGCGGCCGGCTGGATGTCGCTGCTCGCCGCCAACTATCAGGCCTCGGGTGAATTGCCGAAACGGCTCGGCTCGGGCGCGATCGGTATCGTGCCCTATCGCGCCTATGCGACGCGCGACAGCGACCTCGTCGTCGCCGCCGGCAGCGAGGCGCTGTTCCGCAAGCTGGCGCAGGTGCTCGGCCACCCGGAATGGGGCGACGACGCGCGTTTTCTCACCAACCCCAAGCGTGTCGAAAACCAAGTCGAGCTTTACGCCATGATCGAAACGGAAATGAGAAAGCGCGGCACCGCCGAGTGGACCGCCCTGCTCGAGGCGGCCGGCATTCCCTGTGCCCCGGTGCAGAACGTGGCCGAGATGATCGCGCACGAACAGACCGGCGCGCTCGGTCTGGTGCAGGACGTGCCCGACAGCGCGATGAAGTTCATCGGCCTGCCGCTCAGCTTCGACGGCATGCGCCCCGCAATCCGCGGCCGCCCGCCCAAGCTCGGCGAGCATACCAACGAAATTTTCAAAACCGACAAGTGAGACGACTATGGACCTGCCCGACTATGCCACCCTCAAGACCGAGATCGCGGCGCCGCATGTGCTGCTGGTCACGCTCAACCGCCCCGAGGTCGCGAATGCGCTCAACACCCAGATGGGGCGCGATTTCATCGACCTGTGGACGCGCCTGACCGAAGATGCCGGCGACGTGCGCTGCGTGGTGCTCACCGGCGCGGGCGACCGCGTGTTCTGCGCCGGCGCCGACCTGAAGGAAAGGAACGGCATGACGCGCGAGCAATGGCGGCGCCAGCACGAACTGTTCGAGCGCCATTATTGGGCGCTGACCGACCTGCCGCTGCCGGTGATCGCGGCGGTCAACGGCCATGCCTACGCCGGCGGCTTCGAAGCCGTGCTCTCCTGCGACTTCGCCTACGCGGTCAAGACCGCGCGCTTCGCGCTGACCGAGGTGACCCTGGGCATCATGCCCGGCGCCGGCGGCACGCAGAACCTGCCGCGCGCAGTGGGCGAGCGTCGCGCCAAGGAAATCATCATGACCGCGCGCCCCTTTTCCGCGCAGCAGGCGCTGGCCTGGGGCGTGGTCAACGACATCTGCGAGCCGGGCGAGCTCATGCCTAAGGTGCTCGACACCGCCCGCACCATCGCCGGCAACGCGCCGCTGTCCATCCGTCAGGTGAAGAAATCGGTGCGCTTCGGCATGCAGATGGAACTGAAGACCGCCTACCGCTTCGAAGTCGAAGCCTACAACCAC
>JAJZUN010000572.1 GCA_021848555.1 Pseudomonadota bacterium
GAACTGCACCGTGGCCATGTTGCTGAAGAAATTCAGATACCACGGGTCGAGCAGGAACATCTCCGGCGGCAGCAGATGGCCGTTCATCAGCGGAAAGGTGTTGTAGGCCAGGCCGGCGCGGATGCCGGCGACGAAGCCGCCGGTGACCACCATATAGGCGATGAGCGCGGTGATGATCCAGGAAAGCCGGCGCAGCCGTGATGGCGCCGCGCTCGCCGAAGCGCCGGGGTAGATGAGCCCCAGCGCCGTCCACAGCATCGTCGCGTAGATCGCCAGCGCGATGCTCAAGTGCGCGGTCAGCCGGTACTGCGACACGCGCGGGTCGTCCACCAGGCCCGATTTCACCATGTACCAGCCCATCGCCCCCTGCAGGCCGCCGAGCGCGAAAATGCCGGCGAGCTTCAGCGCCAGCGGCCGGTCGATGCGCTTGCGCAGCCAGAACCAGAGCAGGGGCAGCAGGAACACCACGCCGATCAGGCGGCCGAGCAGCCGGTGGAAATATTCCCACCAGAAAATAGACTTGAACTCGGCCACGCTCATGCCGTGGTTGACCTGCCGGTACTCGGGCGTGAGCTTGTATTTGTCGAAGGCTTCCAGCCATTGCGCCTCATTCACCGGCGGCAGGGTGCCGACGATGGGTTGCCACTCGACGATGGAAAGTCCGGAATGGGTGAGGCGGGTCACGCCGCCCACCACGACCATGGCGAACACCAGCGCGCAGCAAACGAGCAGCCAGGCCGCCACCGGGAAGCGCGCGGGCGCCGCAGCGGCATCGAAGGGGTTCGCGTCTGCAAAGTGGGGATTCATGGGTTCGAGAGTGAGGGGGGCGGATGCAAGCGCCTACCGCGCAAGGGTAATCGAAACCGGCCGCCGCATCCAGCGCCGAGGTCCGGACAGGCCCGCGGCGCAGTACAGCCCGCGCTAGCGGCGCCGGGCCGGGTTCTGCTATAATCCGCACCTCGCGCCTGTAGCTCAGTTGGATAGAGTACTTGGCTACGAACCAAGGGGTCGTGGGTTCGAATCCTGCCAGGCGCGCCATGTATCAAGGACTTAGGCCACCCTCGCGGTGGCCTTTTCCTTTTAACGTAGGGATTTTTCCCTACGTCTAAGTCTTGGACTGTTCCTACCTTGGCATTTTCACTTGTGGTTGCTATGCATCGCGACGATCGCGTGCTATCGACCCGATGGAGCCGTACGACCTTCGGCGTCATGAAAAAGAAGCTATCCGAACTCAAGCCTCCGCTCGCCAGTTGGCCTTGAACTTCGGATTGTCGGACTAACCAGCAGCGCCTGCTCAGCGCATATCGGATTGGTTAGGTTTTCCGGCGCGAACGTTCGCTTATCAAGATGTTTTAGATCAGTAGAGGGCTGCCCGTGCCGCGCGAATGTGCATTGGTTACATCGCCGACCATGGCGCTGCCGCCAAGAGGCCGGACGTCTTGTGTTTCATCACATGCGATCTGGCGCTCACGCAGCAGGCGGGCTGTCTCCGCAAGCAGCGGCAACCGCGGCACGCAGTTTTGCCAGTCTTGCATCACGCTCGGCGACGAAGCGCTTGATTGCGGCTAGGATGTGCTCCGGCCCGAGATGGGCTTCGTCCATCACCTCCTCGACCGAGCCGCCGGACCGCCAGCGATTGTCCCAGTCGGCGGAGAGCGAATATTCGGCGACCACAGGATTGGCGATCCATTCACGCATCGTCAGCAGCGCGCGATTGGTGATGACCATTGCATCCCAGCGTTCGGCGGTGGATGCGATCTTGTCGCGATAAGCAACGTCCTGCAATGCGAAGAGCTGCGGGCTGATGACCGCGACCACGCGCACATTGCAGCCTGCCGCGTCGAGCTCCGGCAGAATCCGCACCAGATTCGCAGTTGTGACCGTCCCCTGGATGAACACGGCCCCCTGGCGCGGAATGCCTGGCTTGAAATCGCGCAGCAGATACGCGCCGCGCGCCGCTTCGAAGTGCGAGGCCATGCCAAGCTTGGCGCGATCAGGAATCTCGACTGCCGGGCGCGTCAGGTGCAATGCGACGATGGGCGCGTTTTGCGCGAAGGCCGCCGCCAGCACCACCGGCACCTCGTTGTATTCCCACGGATGCAGGTCGATCACCTGACCTTCCGGAAATAGTTGCGTGACATAGGTCTCAAAGATTCCGAAGTGCGTGCGCGAATCCTCGGCGGTTTCCGGACCTGAATGACTGGCGATCCAGAGCACCTTGCCCAGCTTCAGTTCGCAATCTTGCGCGAGTTGGGAAAATAGGCGCATCGGCCCGTACTTCAAATACGAGAACGAGGCGTAGGTCGAGCATGCGCCCCAGAAGCCGTCGAAGTCCTTCATCGGGTCTGCGGCGAAATTCACCGAAGCAAGACCGCACATGATGCCGGCGTTCGTAAACTCGGTGATCTGCTGCGGCAGCAGGCAGCCGCGCGGATTCTTGTCGCGCTCGTACCAGCCCCAGCCCTTCTCGCCTTCGAAATCCTTGGCGAAACCGGAGATGCTGGTCGAGTCGGCCAGGTCGGCCGAGCAGGCGATGAAGAGCGGCCGCCCGTAGTGCTTCTTCGCATAGGCATTGATCCACGCGCCCCAGTTTGCAAGCCCCGCACGGTTGGGCTGCTTGTCGCCAGGCTTGCGATAGATTGCCGCCGGGTAATTCTTGAAGTCATAGATGGCCGGGTCGGAGAACACGCCTGCCGTTTTTCCACCGAGGTGGACACCGGCGATCCGCTTTGGCACCGAATCGGCCGCCGCCAATAGGCGATCGCCGATTACCTCGACGACCTTGCTTTGCTTGTTCAGCACCGAGACCGCGATGGCGAGGTTCGCGCGCGCCTGCGCATCGCGCTGTGCGGAGCCGGCCGGCGCAGGGGCGTCTACGCCTTGATACTCGACACCATACTTCTGCATGAAGTGCTTGCGCCCCGCCCAGAATTCCGGCGCGTTGAGCGGCCAGGGTGTGCCGTGCGACTTGTTGTCGTACTTGCCATAGCCGCGGCCCTTGCGCGTCTTGGCCCATACCATGGTGGGGACCTTGCCTGGATTCTCGCCCCGCGCACCCTCCAGCACCGCGCGCGTCACCTCGGCCCAGTTTGAGCCCTGTTCAGTACCCAGCACGCGCCAGCCATAGGGCGCGAACCAATCCGCAGGGCTGCCGTGGACGACTGAGGAGATGGGATTGTCGTCGATGCCGAAGTCGTTCCAGTCGACGAGGAAAACGAGGTTCGA
>JAJZUN010000573.1 GCA_021848555.1 Pseudomonadota bacterium
TTGCTCGTGGCTGGCACCGCGTTCCTCGTGCTGCGCAGCCAATCCACGCACATGCTCGCGCTCGGCAACGAGCCGCTCGCAGCCGGGGTGGCCGATTCGGTGCGATTGGTGGCAAACGCATTGCTCATCATGTCCGGAACCCTCGGCCTCATCGCCGCGATCGACGTGCCATGGCAGCTGTGGCAGCACCACAAGAAGCTGCGCATGTCACGCGAGGAAATCCGTGACGAGACGAAGGAGTCGGAAGGCTCGGCGGAGACCAAGGGACGCGTTCGACGCATGCAGCGCGATCTGGTACGTCGGCGGATGATGCATGAGGTCCCGACGGCGGATGTCGTCGTGACCAACCCGACGCACTTTGCGGTGGCCTTACGCTACGACGAAAGCCGCATGCGCGCACCGCGTGTCGTCGCCAAGGGTGCGGATTTGATCGCCGCTCGCATCCGCGAGATCGCCAGCGAGCACGCCGTGCCGGTCTTCGAGGCGCCGCCGCTGGCACGCGCGCTGTTCCACAATGTGGAGATTGGCGGGGAAATCCCGACCGCACTGTACGTCGCGGTCGCGCAGGTCCTGACCTACATCTATCGCCTCAAGACAGCACGCGCGGCCGGACAGCTGCCGCCCGAACCACCCGTCATCGACCCAGCGGTTGAAACCATTCGGCATTGATCCATGAGCACAGCCGCCGCCACCTCCGCCACCTCACCTCAGCTTCCCTCGCTGCGCAAAATCCTGCGTGTCGGCATAGGCGTGCCGATCGGTGTGCTCGGCGTGCTGGCCATGGTCATCCTGCCGCTGCCGCCGATCGCGCTCGATATCCTCTTCACGTTCAACATCGCACTGTCGATTGTCATCGTGATGAGCGTGTTCTACGTTTCCCGACCGATCGAGTTTGGAGTGTTTCCGACGGCGCTGCTGCTGGCGACGCTGCTGCGTCTGGCGTTGAACGTCGCCTCGGCCCGCGTGGTTCTGATGCACGGCTATGCCGGACCCGACGCCGCCGGTCATGTCATTGAATCGTTTGGAGAGTTCGTGGTCGGCGGCAATTTCGCCGTCGGCGTGGTGGTGTTCATCATCCTGACCATCATCAACTTCGTGGTCATCACCAAGGGTGCCGGGCGCGTCTCGGAAGTCAGTGCCCGGTTCACCCTCGACGCCATGCCCGGTAAGCAGATGGCGATCGATGCGGACCTTGGCGCCGGACTGATCACCCAGGATGAGGCCCGAGTGCGCCGCGCCGAAGTGCGCGCCGAGGCGGATTTCTATGGCGCGATGGACGGCGCCAGCAAATTCGTGCGCGGCGATGCGATCGCTGGCATCCTTATTCTGCTGATCAATATCATCGGCGGGCTGGCGATGGGCACGTTGGAGCACGGCATGGCGCTCTCGGCCGCGCTGCACACCTACACATTGCTCACCATCGGTGACGGCTTGGTGGCGCAGATCCCGGCGCTGCTGCTGTCGACTTCCGTGGCGATCATCGTCACGCGCATGTCGCGGCCGCAGGACATGGGTGGGGAACTGAGCAAGCAGCTGTTCGGCAATCCCCGCACACTCGGCGTCGCCGGGGGGCTGCTCGGAGCGCTCGGCCTGATCCCGGGCATGCCCAACGTGGCTTTCCTCCTGATGGCGAGCGTCTGCGCCGGGGGGGCCTACCTGATTCACCGGCGCAATGCGCGGGTCGCCGCCGCGCCGCCCGCCCCGAAACCGCCCGCCCCGCCGCCGGAATCGCGCGATCTGACCTGGGAGGATGTGCGTCCGGTCGACCCTGTGGGCCTGGAAGTCGGCTACCGCCTGGTCGCGCTGGTCGACAGCAAGGGTCAGGGAGCCGACCTGCTCGGACGCGTACGCGGTGTGCGCCGCAAGCTCTCGCAGGAGCTCGGGTTTCTGCTACCCGCGGTGCACATCCGCGACAATCTCGATCTGAGTCCGAACGTGTACCGCATCAACCTGCACGGCGTGCCGGTGGGCGAGAGCACCGTATATGCGGATCGGGAACTGGTCATCAACGCAGGCCGGGTATTCGGGCCGCTGCAGGGCATCGCCACGCAGGATCCAGCCTTCGGCATGGAGGCGGTGTGGATCGAGCCGGCGAACCGCGACCACGCCCAGGCCCTCGGCTACACCGTAGTCGACCCCAGCACTGTGATCGCGACCCATCTGTCATTCATCCTGCAGTCGCATGCACACGAGATCCTCGGCCACGAGGAGGTGCAGCAACTCCTGAACACCCTCGCCAAAGCCGCCCCGAAGCTGGTCGAGGATCTGGTGCCACGGGTCCTGCCACTGGCTGTACTGGTACGGGTCTTGCAGGGTCTTCTCGCAGAACGTATCCCGATCCGCAACATGCGCACCATCATGGAAACATTGGCCGAACACGCCCCCCGCTCCCAGGACCCGACTGTCCTGCTGCCGCTGGTGCGCGCCGCCCTCGGCCGCCAGATCGTGCAGGACATCGCGGGCGTAAGCGGCGAGCTGCCGGTCATCACCTTCGAGCCGGAACTGGAGCGGCTGCTGCAGGGCTCGCTCGCGGCGAGCGCCACCAGCGCTGGACTCGAGCCGGGCCTGGCCGAGCGGCTGCAGCAGCGCGTCGGTGAAGCGGCGCAGCAGCAGGAAGCGGCCGGGACTGCACCGGTCTTGCTCGTGCCGCCACAGCTGCGGATGCCGATGACGAAGTTCCTGCGCGCGGGCCTGCCGAGCCTGCACGTGCTGGCATGGAACGAGATTCCCGATAACCGCAAGGTCCGCGTGGTCACCGCGGTCGGCAGGTAATTCATGAAGATCGTACGACACACCGCCCCGGATATGCGCCAGGCGCTGCGCGCGATCCGCGAGCAGCTGGGCGAGGATGCCGTCATCCTGTCCTCGCGACGCGGTAGGCAGGGCGTGGAAGTCACTGCGGCGGTGGATTTCGATGCCGGCCGACTCGATACCGCCGTCGAATCCTCAGACCCACGCATCACTTCGACGCCCGCCTTCAACGCCGCTCCGGCGCTTTCCGTCCCCGCTGGCGAGCTGTCCGCCGAAACCATGGGCCATGAGCTGAAGACACTGCGGCGGATGCTGGAGACGCAGCTCTCGCAGCTGGCCTGGAACGAGCGTACGCGGCGCAATCCCGTGCATGTCGAGCTGCTGCGCGAACTGTCTGAGATCGGCATCGCGCAGGACCTGGCCGACCACCTCGTCGGACAATTGCCGGGAGACGTGGATTTGACGCAGGGGC
>JAJZUN010000574.1 GCA_021848555.1 Pseudomonadota bacterium
CGAACCCTATGGCAAGGATGCGCCCTCGCATGCTTCGTTCGTGCCGATGTTCGCGCATCTGGGGCTGGTGCTCGCGGCCGGAATCTTCCTGCCGCCGGCGCTGGTCGCGTGGTTCCAGCACGTCGCGGGCCTGCTCGGCTAGGCGCTGGCGCACATGAAGACACTGCGCGACATCCTCGACGAAGGCCAGTTGATGGCGCAGCATCGGCCCTGGCCGCGCGCCCTCGTCGGCGAAGAAGGCTGGCAACAGGCGATCCGGCTGCTGCAGGAGGAGCAATGCACGCTGCTCGGACTGTGGGGCGAGAACGACGTCGTGCACCTGGCGCTCATCGACGCCGGGGGCAGGGAGCCGGCCATCCTCAGCTTCGAGTGCGAAGACAGCAGCTTCCCCTCGGTCGGACGCCTGCATGCGCCGGCGATCCGGCTGGAGCGGGCGCTGCGGGACTTGTCCGGCCTGGATCCCGAAGGCCTCACCGATGCGCGCGCGTGGCTCGACCACGGCAAGTGGCCCGTGCACCAGCCGCTCGGGCAAGCGCAGCCCGCCGAGGCCAAACGCAAGCCCAAGCCTTACGCGTTTTTGCCGGCCGAAGGGGAAAGCCTGCATGAGATCCCGGTCGGCCCGGTGCACGCAGGCATCATCGAACCAGGGCACTTTCGCTTCAGCGCGAGCGGCGAGACCATCGTGCGCCTGGAGCAGCGGCTCGGCTACGTGCACAAGGGGATCGAGTCGCTGCTCGCGGGGCAGGCGATCGAGCGCGCCGCAGCGCTCGCCGGGCGCGTCTCGGGCGACAGCACGGTGGCCTACGCGCTCGCGTTTGCGCGCGCGGTCGAAGCCGCGCAAGGCGCCGACGTTCCGGCGCGCGCGTTGTGGCTGCGCGCGCTCATGGCGGAACTCGAGCGGCTCGCGAACCATTTCGGCGACATCGGCGCGATCTGCAACGATGCCGCCTTCGCCATGCTGCATGCGCACTGCGGCCTGCTGCGCGAGTGGGTGCTGCGCGTGGCGGCGGCCTGTTTCGGCCACCGCCTCATGATGGACTGCGTCGTCCCCGGCGGCGTGCGCGCCGACCTGCCCGGCGACGCGCCGCAGAAAATCGGCGCGCTGCTCGCGCAGGTGCGCAAATACTTTCCCGAGCTGGTCGAGCTGTACGACAACACCGCGTCGCTGCAGGACCGCACCGTCGGCACCGGTTTCCTGTCGCCCAAGCTCGCGCGCCAGTTCGGCGCCGGCGGCTGCGTCGGCCGCGCCTCGGGGCGCGCCTTCGATGCGCGGCGCATGCCCGGCTACGCGCCCTACGAGCGGCTGCAGTTCGAGGTACCCGTGCTCGAAGACGGCGACGTGAACGCGCGCGTCTGGATCCGCATCCGCGAAGTCGAGCAAAGCCTGGCCCTCGTCGAGCAGATCCTTCACGCGCTGCCGCCCGGGCCGATAGCGGCCCCGCTTCCCGCCGCGCGCGCGGGCGAAGGCGTCGCGCTGGTCGAGGGCATCCGCGGCGACATCCTCGCCTGGGTCAGCACCGCGGACGGGGGCCGGATCGCGCGCTGCCACCTGCGCGATCCGTCCTGGTTCCAGTGGCCGCTGCTCGAGGCCGCGATCGAAGGCAATATCGTCGCCGACTTCCCTCTATGCAACAAGTCGTTCAACTGCTCCTACTCGGGCCACGACCTCTAGGGTAGACACGAATGCGCAGAATGCTGTTCAAGAGCCTGGTGCACGGGCCGTTGACCGAGGCGGCGCCGGCCGCCGACGACGCGGCGCTGGCCGAACTTGCGGCGCAGGTCAACGCGGTGGCGCGGCGCCGGCTCGGCCGCACGCTGTCGATACGCGAAGTCGATGCGGGTTCCTGCAACGGCTGCGAGCTCGAAATACACGCGCTCAACAACGTGCTGTACGACCTCGAGCGCTTCGGCCTGCGCTTCGTCGCCTCGCCGCGCCACGCCGACGTGCTGCTGGTGACCGGACCGGTCACGCTCAACATGTGCGAAGCGCTGGAGCGCACCTACCAGGCGACGCCGCAGCCGAAATGGGTGGTGGCGGTCGGGGACTGCGCGCGCGACGGCGGCGTGTTCGCCGGCAGCTATGCCTGCGTCGGCGGCGTGGGCGCCGTGCTGCCGGTGGATTTGCACATCAGCGGCTGCCCGCCCGCGCCGCTGGCGCTGCTCAAGGGCCTGCTCGCGCTGCTCGACGGCGCCGAGCGCGGCAGCGGCGCAACGGTCTAGACCAGCACCGAGACCAGGATCAGGCCCAGCACGAGCGAAATGGCGACGACGAAACCGGTGACGATCCGAGCGTACGCTTGGTCCTGTTGCAGGTCCATGATGGTGCTCCCCTTTGGATCGGGCGGGCCCGCGCGTTGAACGCCGGAGCTGCAGATCGGCGTAGCGCCCGGAGCGTTCGCGGTTGACCGATAATAGCGGCCGACCACGCTCAATTCAGCTGCACACCAGATTCACTTATACCCCTCCGAAAAAACGGTGTAAAGACGGCATGCAACCCAGCGACTGCATATTCTGCAACCCCAAACGCGAGATCCTGGCCGAGAACGAGCACGCGCTCGCGTTCTTCGACTCCTACCCGGTGGCGCGCGGACACGCGCTGATCGTGCCCAAGCGCCACGCGCTCACCATCTTCGAGCTCAGCGAAGACGAATGCGCCGCCTGCTTCCGCCTCGCGTTCCCGCTGAAGGAAGTGCTGCGCACGCGCTTCGCGCCCGACGGCTACAACGTGGGCACGAACTGCGGCGCGGCCGCAGGGCAGTCCGTGTGGCATGCGCACATCCACGTGATTCCGCGCTATAGCGGCGACGTGCCCAATCCGCGCGGCGGCGTGCGTGGCGTGATCCCGCACAAGGCGAACTACTAGTCCCGCATTCGCCGCGCCGACTAATGTTAGAGTTCACCTCCCCGGCCCGCGCCGGGGCCGCGATTCCGCACCTCGCAGAAAGGCGCCGCCATGTCCGACCTGATCCTGCACCACTACCCGACTTCGCCTTTCGCCGAAAAAATCCGCTGCGTGCTGGGCTACAAGAGGCTCGCCTGGAAGTCGGTAATCATCCCGCGCATCATGCCCAAGCCCGACGTGGTGGCGCTCACCGGCGGCTACCGGCGCACGCCCTTCCTGCAGATCGGCGATTTCACTTACTCCCCTGTCAGTGGCGCCATCCAGCAGTTCAGCCCGACCGGCGCCTACGTCACGCGGCCCACCGGCTACCAGCA
>JAJZUN010000006.1 GCA_021848555.1 Pseudomonadota bacterium
TCGCCGATTGTGCACGGATGGGTTCATCATCCGTGCACAATCGGCGATCCGCGCGGACGGTCCTTCGTCCGCGCAAAATCGACACTTTGCAACGGCGGCGCAACAACGGCGCCATCCAAACCGCCAGAAATAATCAGTGCAGCCGCGGCTTCTTCAGGAAGTCACTGCGATCGGCCGAATGCACGCCCAGGCGCAGCACATCCCCCTGGCGCGCGAGCATGAGCGGCACCTCTACGCCCGGACCGCCCAGTTTCCACACCCGGCGCAGGAAATCGGCGAGGCTGGTGGTGCGTTCGCCCGCAACCCCGAGCACCAGGTCGCCCGGCTGCGCCCCGGCACGCTCGGCCGGACCGCCCGGCGCAAGCCCGCCCACGATCAAGCCGTTCTCCGCCTGCTGGGTGTACATGCCCAGCCACGGGCGCGGCGCGCGCGCCGTACGCCCGTGCGCAAGCAATTCCGGGAGTATGGGTTCGAGCAGATCGATAGGAACAAACATATTGCCCTGCTCGGAATTCTCGCCCACGGTCTCCTGCAACAGCAGCGAGCCTATCCCCACCAACTGACCGCGCGCATTCACCAGGGCCGCACCGCCCCATTGCGGATGCGCCGGCGCGGTAAACAGGGCGTCATCGATCAGGTATTCCCAATAGCCGGCGAACTCGCGCTTGGCGATCACCCTGGCTTTGAGCGCGTGCGCCTGTCCGCCGTGGCCGAAGACAAACACGGCGTCATCCGTGTTCACCTCGGCCGAAGAACCGCGCGCCAGCGCCGGCGCGTGCAGTTCGCCCAGCGGCTGCACCAGCCCGAAACCGGTGGCTTGATCGTAGGCGAGCGCATGGCCGGCCACGACCTTGCCGGCATTGGTGGTAAGCCAGATTTTCTCGGCTTCGGTAATCAGATAGCCTATGGTGAGCACCAGGCCGTCGTCGCGGATCACCACGCCGTAGCCTAGGCGTTCGGTGCCGAGTATCCCGCTGGTGTACGCATCCTCGGGTATTTCTGCGCGCAGCAGCACCACCGCATCCAGCGCCTGCCCCAGATCGAAGTCCAGTTCTTCGGCGCGCGGCTGCAGCGATTCGTCAAAAGCCCAGGGTTTTGGATCCTCCATGGCAGCGATTCTGCCACGTTGCGGGATTTCGAGCCGGGATCCCCGCAAGCGCCCGGCTGTAGCCGGTTTCCCCGGCCTAGCCGTGCAGGTCCAGCCGCAGAAAGGCATCGGGTGCAAGCACGCTGAAGCGGCCCAACTGCGCGATCTGGCGCGCGAGCTTCAGCAAGGCCTTGTCGCGCGTAAGCAAATGGCTGGCGCGCGCCTGCCAGGCGAGTTCGAGAAACTTCTGGTCGTCCTGATCCTCGCATTGCGGCAGATCCGCCGCGTCGAACTGCCCGCGGCTTTCGAACACCCTGGCGTGTGCGCTGTAGCGCTCGAACGCGAGCAGCTGCGCCGCCGCATCGAGCCTCACCTGCACATAGCCGAGGGCGCGGCGCAGCTCCTGCAGGCAAGCGCCGCTGGTCGCAACCCGCAGAGCGCCGCGCTCGACCGCGTCCACCAGCGGCTGCACGCGCGGATCAGCGAACGCGATCCAGTCCAGGACGACATTGGTATCCAGTACCAGCAGCGGAATCGGTGGAGCCGGTTCGATCAAGACAGACCCTGGTAGCGCGCCCGTTGCCGGGATGGCGCGGGCGATGCATGCATGCTGCGCCGATTCTACCGCGCACAGTCCGCGAAAACTCAGCGCGGCGCCGCGCCCGTCTTCACCGCCAGTGGCGCGCGGTTGTCGCTGGCCGCCGGCAGCGGGCCGATGGCGCCGATGTCGCCCGAAAGTTCGCCGCCTTCCTCGATCGAAAGCTTGCCATAGCGGATCTTGCCCGACACATGCCCGGTGGCGCGGATCACGAGTTGCTTGCGCACCGTCAATTCGCCGTCGAAGCACCCGCGTATTTCAGCCGTGTCCACGGCAGCCTTGCCGGCGAATTCACCGATTTCGGCGATCTGCAGCACGCGGCTTTCCATCGCCGCTTCCACCCGCCCCTCGACCACCAGGGTATTGCAGTCGGTGATCTCCGCACCCTTCAACTTGATGTCCGGTCCGACGATCAGCTTGCTGACCGACTCCTCGGCTTTGTCCGGAGACTTGGCGGCCGGCGTTGCGTCGGCGCGATGCGCTTCCGTCTTCGGCCCCTCGGGCTTGGTCTCCGCTGCCGGCGGCGGGTGGCTCAGCGCCTCCTGCATGCGTCCGAATGGGCTGGGTGCCGGCGTGTAAGCGGGACGCGGTGGGTCTTTTTTGCGAAAGTTTTCGAGCATGAACATGTCCTATCAAGTGTGAAAACGGCTTGCGGGTGTGACGCCGTGCGGGCCCGGTACAGGCGATTGCGCCAGGCCGCACCGTGCATCCTTCGCAAGGCCCGTGCCATGGAACGTAGTTCAATCAAATCAGGTGATTGCGATAATGCAAAGCGGCATGCGCGTCGTGCGCCGGCGACACGCGCCGGCAGCTTTGGGTCAACTTGATGAATGCACGTTCAAATTTATGTCGCCGCAGGGCGACAGTGCGCAGCGGCTTCCGCGCCCGGGCGCTGCCGTGAGCGTGCCGGAACAAGGTATTATTGGCGCCAGGCGATGACAGGAGGCCGCGGCATGTTTCCACTGATCGAAATTTCCGGCTCCGCGCATGAACGCGGGCGGCAGCACGGCACGCAGGCGAAGATCCGCATCGAACGCTCGATCGCGACCTACGCGCGCCTGTTCGCCTACTGCGGCATCGACTGGCAGGGCGCGCAGCGCCTGGGCGCGGCGTATCGGACGGTGATCGGCGACCTGGACCCGGCACTGCTGGCCGAGATCGAAGGCATCGCCGCGGGCTCCGGCCGCAGGGTCGACGAAATCCTCGCGCTCAACGCGCGCACCGAAATCCTGCCGCCCAGCTATCCGGGCGAGCCACATCCGGATCGCGGCAGCATCGCCGCCGCCAACCTGAAGCGCGGCGTGCCGGATTGGGGAGAATGCACCGCCGTCGCGGTGAAGCCGGCGCTGAGCGCGACCGGCGCCACGCTCCTCGCGCAGAACTGGGACTGGCTGGGCGCGCAGCGCGCCGCGCTGGTGCTGCTGCGCGTGCGCGATGCCGGCGGCGCATCCTGCCTCACGCTGACCGAGGCGGGCATGCTGGCCAAGATCGGCCTCAACCGCCGCGGCTTCGGCGTCTGCCTCAACATCCTGCGTTCGGCCGACGACGGCAGCCGCAGCGGCGTGCCGGTGCATGTGCTGCTGCGCGCGCTGCTGGCGCGCGACAGCGTGGCTGACGCGATCGCGTTCGCAGCGAAGCTGTCCTTCGGCGCCTCCTCCAATGTGCTCTGCGCCGATGCTTCAGGGGACACCGCGGCCCTCGAATTCTCGCCGCGCGGCCTGGAAGTCGTGCGCGGCGCGGATGCGGCGCTGTGCCACACCAATCATTTCCTCGCCCCGGCCGCGGCCAAGCACCAGGCTTCGCTCGCGCCCAGCCTGTCGACCGTGCCGCGCCTTGAGCGCATCACCGCGCTCACCGGCGCGCACCGGGGCAGGTTTTCGGCGCTGGACCTGCAGCGCATGCTGCGCGACGAATCCGACGGCTATCTGTCGATCTGCCGCAGCCCGGATCCCGCGCTCGCCCCCGAGGCCTGCATCGAAACCGTCGCCGCGGTGGTGATGGACCTCGCCGAGCGCGTGATGCACATCGCGCCGGACGTTCCATCGCGCGTCGATTTCGCGCCGGTGGCCCTGGGCGAGGCCGTGCCGGCCTGAGGCTGCGTTCGCTAGGCGGGCGCGAGTATGTGGATCAGCCGGCTCGCAATGAAGTCTTTGGTTTTTGCGGCATAAGCCGCCATGTGCGGCGCGGCCGCATGCGCTTTCAGCGCGTCCATGCTCTCCCACTTCTCCAGCACCAGAAAGGTATCCGGGCCGTACTTGGTCTGAAACTTGGGGCCGTCCTCGAGATCGACCGCGGCGCCGTACTCGATGCAGCCCTGCTCCGCCTTGACCGCGGGGACATTGGCATGGAACGCCTGCAGGATGGACGCGCGCATGCCGGGCTTGGCGGTGATGACGGCGACGACGTGGATCATGGTGTTTACCTCCTTGTGTGAATTGGCTGTTGGACGGTCACTCATTGTAGCGAAAGGATCGTAACCGGGCGCCCGCGTCGTTGCCCACCTGGGTGGCTCGAGAGCCGCCAGGCGCAGGCGACGAAGTTGCTACAATCGACGGACACCGTGCGGAACAAACCGCGCAGTCGCCTGGAAACCCGCTGCAACAGGACAGTTTGCGACCGGGCAATCCGGGGAACCAACGAGAAGGCCTTGCCGCATGAAAATTTCTATCCTCGACGATTACCACGACACGCTGCGAACGCTGGCCTGTTTTCGCAAGCTCGCGGGACACGAGGTCGAAATCTGGAACGATCACGTGCAGGACGTGGATGCGCTTGCCGCGCGGCTGGCGCGCACCGAAGCCCTGGTGCTGATCCGCGAGCGCACGCAAATACGCGCACCCTTGATCGATCGTCTGGACCGGCTCAGGCTGATCAGCCAGCGCAGCGTGTATCCGCACATCGACATCGACGCCTGCACCCGGCGCGGGATCATCGTCTCGTCGAGCCAGCATGCCGACACGCCCTCGTATGCCACGGCCGAATTGACCTGGGGCCTGATCCTCGCCGCCATGCGCCAGATTCCCCGGCAGATGGCGGCGCTGCGCGCCGGGAAATGGCAGATCGGAATCGGCGCCAGCCTGCGCGGCAAGACGATGGGAATCTATGGCTACGGCAGGATAGGCGCCGTGGTCGCGGGCTACGCCAAGGCATTCGGGATGAACGTGCTGGTTTGGGCGCGGGAGCCCTCGCGCCTGCGCGCGCAGGCGGACGGCCATGCGGTCGCGCGCAGCAGACAGGCTTTCTTCGAGGAATGCGATGTGATTTCGCTGCACCTGCGGCTGAACGCGTCGACGCGGGGCATCGTCACCGCCGAAGACCTGGGGCGGATGAAGCCCGACGCGCTGCTCGTCAACACCAGCCGCGCGCCCTTGATCGAGCCCGGGGCGCTGGCGGCGGCGCTGCAGCGCGGACGCCCGGGCATGGCCGCAGTGGATGTCTACGAAGAAGAGCCCGTGCTGGACCCGGCTCACCCGCTGCTGGTCATGAACAATGTAGTGTGCACGCCGCACATCGGCTACGTCACGCGCGAGGAGTACGAACTTCAGTTCAGCGACATCTTCGACCAGATCGCCGCCTACGCAGCCGGCGCGCCAATCAATGTGGTCAATCCCGAAGTGCTGGGGTCCCCGGCCATGGCGGGCCGGGCAAGCACGCGCGCTTGACCGCGCGCTGCAGAAATACCGCGCTGAGGCCTTAACCTTCCTTCGTCAGATGCACGCGCTGCGCGCCTTGCCGCAGCATGGACAGGAGACTCAGGCAAATCAGATGCGCGATGCGCTGTTTCTCCGGGCGTGGCTGTTTGTGTCGCAGCTGACGGCAGAGCACGCGGGCCGTCGTAATCTCAGGGGCGAAACTGCGTCTGGTCGCCGCATCCCGCCGGGGGATAGGCGCCTCGCCAAACAGATCGCCGGATTTCCCGGTAGCGCTTATGCAATTCGCCATATTGCACCTCGCATGATCGTAACGAACTGTTTATCATCGCCTGCAAAATCCAGTTTCCACTCTGCAGGCGAGTCGGTGTTGCGTTAACTCAAAGGTAGCGGGAATTTATTTTTCCGAGTTCGAGTCCGTCGTGCCGAGTCGAACGCAGGACCGATTCGGCCGGGCTTCTTCCTTATTCGCTTTAATAAAATCACCTAGGTGTCTGTCGTGTCTATGGTTGGCGTACCGAAATTGCGCCGGCAACTCCCTTGGCTTCGCGCTTCGATCCGGGCTGTCGCCGGATGCAGACAGCCTATTCGCCATTAAACCAAGGCACTAGGGATAGAGGGCCGATCGCTGTCGTGTCCGGACGACAATTCCGCCCGCACGGACCCCGCGAGCGAGGCCTAAGTATCTGAATTGACAATCCATGCACTGCTGGCACAGGGCTTGCTGAAGAGTGGGCATGGTCCTGCGCCGCAGCGTCGCCGACAACAGGCCGGGCCCAGATGCAGTGTTCGCCTGCCGCCCGGTCGGAGCAGGCGCGCAAAGCAGTCCCCATGTTCTACTCGAGCGAGGTTGGTATGGTCACCGTGAACCGAATCCTGATCGTCGACAGCTACCCGCTGTTTCGAAGCACACTGCGGGCCTTCCTGTCGCAGGAGCCGGATTTCCAGATCGTCGGCATGGCCGGCAGCATGCGCGACGCCATCTGGTCCGTCGGGGCCCTGAACCCTGACCTGGTGCTGACCGATCTGAGGATGCCGGACGCGCGCGGCGTCGAGGCGGTGGCCGGAATCAAGCGCCACTATCCGCAGGTGAAAATCCTGGTCGTCAGCTTCTACCAGGAAAACGAATTCAAGCAGCAGTGCCGCGATGCCGGAGCCGCCGGTTATGTGTTGAAGGACGCGATCCACGACGACCTGCGCGACGGCATGCGCGCCGTATTGCGCGGCAGAACCTACCCGGACGCGGAGACTGCCGACACGATGCTCCCGCAGTATCTGCAGGCGTCCGCCGCAACCGGCAAAGTTCGCCAGCTTTTCCCGCAAAGCCCGTCGCCGCGCTGAGGCCGCCGCCTGGTGCGGCCGTTCGCCGGCCCCACATGCCCCAGGCCGCTTTCCATCTAGCGCCATCCCAGTAAGGATCGGCTCTCGGCACCCTGCCTGCTCACCCGGGCAGCGCTGGTATCGTGATCGCGCCCGGGGACACCCAGGGCGATCACCCCTGTCATTCCCGGCGTGCCGCCGTGACGCAAGATTGAACTCAAGCGAACATGCTAGGATCGTCGCGTCGCGTGTTCTGTCGAAACACCCCAGCTTTTCAACCTGCACCGGAGTCTGCGGCATGATGAATCGAGACCAGCCCGTGTGGCTGATTACCGGCTGTTCCAGCGGCATCGGCCGCGAACTGGCCAAACAGGTGCTGGCACGCGGCTGGCGCGCCGTCGTCACCGCGCGTGATCCGTCCAAAGTGGCGGATATCACCCGGGCGCACGCGGACCGGGCGCTGGTGATGGCGCTCGATGTCACCCGGCGCGCGCAGATCGACGAAGTCGTCGCCGCGGCGAAGAAACGGTTCGGCCGCATCGATGCGCTGGTCAATAACGCGGGCTACGGCTATGTCGCCGCGATCGAGGAAGGCGAGGACCAGGCGGTGCGCGCGATGTTCGAAGCCAATGTGTTCGGGCTCATCGACCTGACCAAAGCGGCGCTGCCTGTCATGCGCGCGCAGCGTAGCGGACTGATCGTCAACGTCTCGTCGATCGGCGGCCTGACCAGCCAGGCGGCGACGGGCTACTATCACGCCACGAAATACGCGGTGGAAGGCCTCTCCGAATCGCTCGCGGCGGAAGTGAAGCCGCTGGGCATAGACGTGCTGATCGTCGAGCCCAGCGCGTTCCGCACCAACTGGGCAGGCCCGTCGATCAAGTGGTCGGCGACGCGCATCGACGCCTACGCCGCGACCGCCGGCGAGCGCCGCAAGCAAATCGAGGGCCGCAGCGGCAAACAGGCGGGCGACCCGGTGCGCGCCGCGCAGGCCATTATCGACGCGGCCCTGTCCGACGCCCCGCCGCTGCGCCTGCTGCTGGGCAAGGCTGCGCTCAGCATGGCGCGCAAGAAAATCGATGCCCTGCGCACCGATTTCGACGCCTGGGAAGCGACCACGCTGGGCGCGGACTTTCCGGAGAGCGCGGGCTAGGGCGCCGCACCCGCTCCGTTCATCGGGCGTCACTGCGGCGGCGGGCGGCACGTCAAGAGAACCTGTCGCAGATTTTCGACTTCGGCGCCATGTCCGGCCGCGCCCGGCTGCAGGTAACGTTCGCAAACAGTTACTTTCCTGTAGATTGCGCTTTCGCCGACCGTTCATCGCAAGGAGTGGGGTCATGGCAGAGAAATTCGACAATTTGTTTTCGATCAAAGGCAAGATCGCGCTGGTCACGGGCGGATCGCGCGGCATCGGCGAAATGATCGCCGCGGGCTTCCTCGCGCACGGCGCCAAGGTGTACATCTCCTCGAGAAAAGCCGAGGCCTGCGCGGCGACGGCGAAACGCCTGGGCGAAACCTACGGTGCAGAATGCATCGCGCTGCCGGCGGACCTGTCGCAGATCGCGGGCGTGGAAAGCCTGGCGAAGCAGCTCGCCGAGCGCGAATCGCGGCTCGACATCCTGGTGAACAATGCGGGCGCGGCCTGGGGCGCGCCGCTGGAAACCTTTCCCGAGGCCGGTTGGGACAAGGTGATGGACACCAACGTGAAGGGCGTGTTCTTCCTCACGCAGAAAGTGCTGCCGCTGCTGCGCCAGGCCGCCAGCGCCGAGCGCCCGGCGCGCGTAATCAACATCGGTTCGATCGACGGCCTCAAGGCGGCGATTTTCGACACCTACTCCTACGGCGCGTCCAAGGCCGCGGTGCATCACCTCACGCGCTTCCTCGCGGCGCAGTTGACCAAGGAGCACATCCTGTTCAACGCGATCGCACCGGGGCCGTTTCCGACCTGGATGCTCAGCACCGGCGTGGGCTTCGGCGGCAAGACCGAAGGCGTCGACTGGAACGTGGTGGCCGAGCGCAATCCGAGCGGCCGGGTCGGCACGCCGCAGGACATTGCCGGCCTCGCCATTTTCCTCTGCTCGCGCGCCGGAGAATATGTCGTCGGCCAGACCATCGCCATCGACGGCGGCGTAGTCGGCACGTCCTGATCCGGGGCGCGGCGTTGCGCCGCGCGCGCCGGCGCGCCAATGGATCTCCTAGTGGAAAGCCGGAGAGCCAATAAGGGCGCGGCTTTACGGGCTGTCGCCCGTTCTTTGCGATGCGGCGCCTAGAGCGCCGGCCTCTCGGTTTCGATCTCCCCGCGCATATATTCGACCACCTGCCCCGCGATCACCACGCGCTCGCCGCGCAGCTCGCAGCGCAAATCGCCGCCGCGCGGCGACAACTGTTTCGCCGTCAATTGGCTCTTCGAGAGGCGCGCGGCCCAGTAGGGCACGAGCGTGCAATGCGAAGAGCCGGTGACCGGATCCTCGGGAACGCCGGCGCCGGGCGCGAAAAAGCGCGACACGAAGTCCACCGTGTCGCCGGGCGCGGATACGATAACGGCGAACGCATCGAGCGCCGCGACGCGCGCAAAATCCGGGCGCAGCGATCGGACCTCGGACTCGGTGTCGAAAATCGCCAGGAGATCGCGCGCCAGGTAGGCTGCGCGCGGCCGTGCCCCGAGCGCGGCGGCGAGCGCATCGGTCACCGCGACCGGCTTGCCCGGGCGCGCGGGAAAATCCATTTTCAGCAGCGCGCCCTCGCGTGTGACGGCCAATTCGCCGCTTTTCGTGCTGAACACCAGCCGGGCGAGCTGGGGAAAGCGGTAGCGGAACAGCACATCCGCCGCCGCCAGCGTGGCATGGCCGCAGAGGTCCACTTCGACCGCCGGCGTGAACCAGCGCAGCGGCGAGACCTCCGGCCGGGGAATGACGAACGCCGTCTCGGCCAGGTTGTTCTCCGCGGCGATGGCCGCGAGCACGCCGTCGGGGAGCCAGGCGTCGAGCAGCATCACCGCGGCCGGGTTGCCGCCGAACAGGCGGTCGGTGAACGCGTCCAGTTGGTAGAGCGGCAGCTTCATCGCGGGCCTGCGCCGCCTCAGCGCTTGACGCCGGACAACTCTTCGTAGAGCAATCCCAGCGCAGCGCTGTCCATGCCGTCGCGGCCGGTATTGCACAGCGCCGCGAAGAGTTGTTCGGTCAGCGCCACCGCCGGGGCGAAGCTGCCGGCATCCTTCGCGGCAGCACCGGCGAGGCGCAGGTCCTTCAACAGCAAGGCGCCGCGAAAGCCGGGGGCGAGCTGGCCGTCGAGGAAACGCTTGGCGTGATTCTGCATGACGAAACTCTGCGCCGAACCGCCGAGCAGCGCATCGCGCACCTTGTAGGGATCGACGCCGGCCTTCTTCGCCAAGGTCAGGGCCTCGCACGCCGCCATGACCGTGCCGGCCATGACCATCTGGTTGCACGACTTGCACAACTGGCCCGCGCCGCTCGCGCCGATGTGGGTGAAGGTCTTGCCCACCGCCTTGAACAAAGGCATGCAGCGCGCCAGCGTCCCGGCCTCGCCGCCTATCATGCAGCTCAGGGTCGCGTCGCGCGCGCCTCCCGGCCCGCCCGACACCGGGGAGTCGAGCATGGCCACGCCCGCCTGCTTCAGCCGTTCGGCGAAGCCGGCCGTCGCCTGCGACGAGATGGTGCTGAAATCGATCACCACGCTGCCGGCCTTGACCGCCGACGCGACGCCCTTGGCCCCGAACAGCACCGCTTCCACGTCCGGCGTGTCGGGCACGCACAGACAGATGATTTCCGCGCGGGCCGCCAGATCGGCCAGCGATGCCGCGGCGATGCCGCCGATGCCGGCGAGTTCGTCGACCGCGGCGCGGCTGCGGTTGTGCAGCTGGACCTTGAATCCCGCCTTGATCAGGTTGCGCGCCATAGCCTTGCCCATGACGCCGAGGCCGATGAAGCCGATAGGTGTCGCAACGGTAATTTCGCTCATGTTCGTACTCTCCATGGATTTCGGTTCGCCATCACTGGTTGATTGATCTCATGTTCCATTTTGGCTCGTCGCACTTTATCGGGACCCGGACCGTTGCGGCCTTTCCGCCCTGCATGTGTTCGGAGTATAGCGTGCTCGCATCGCCTTCAATCGCCGCTTGCAAGGCCGCGGCGGTGTCGCACATCAAGTCGGGCAAATTGCGCGCGCTGGCGAACACCGGCGCCACGCGCTCGCCGCTGCTGCCCGAGGTCCCGACCGTCGCCGAGTCCGGCCTCAAGGACTACGCCGTCGCGACCTGGTTCGGCCTGCTCGGTCCGGCCGGCATGCCGTCCGATCTGGTGGCGCGCATCCAGCGCGACGTGGCGGGCGCCCTGGCCACCCCGGACATGCGCAACCGGCTGGTCGACCTGGGGGTCGATATCGTGGGGAACTCACCCGAAGAATTCGCCGCCTACCTGCGCACCGAAATCACCCGCTACGCCAAGGTGATCAAGGACGCGGGCATCAAACCCTAGCCGGCCCGAGGTCGAGCGCAATCCGGCCGGGGTCCGGAGGGTTGAAGTGAAGTGAAATCTTAGAACATAGCGGTAATAACTTGATTTGTTGCGTCAATTGGTGTAGGGTCTTCAAACGCTTTTTGGAGTGTGCCCGTGACTATGGGGTTTGATGCCCGTTACACCAGAACGCTGACGTGAAAACCGAAATACAAATGCTTGCCGAACAACAAGCGAAGGCCGCGTGGCGCGTGGCCGTGACCCAGGGCATGACCCTGCTCGGCTTCAAGGAATGGCTGGTCACCTGCGCGAACTACCCGCGCGAATTGTTCGAGCAGCGCGAACACAATCTGGTCGCCCGCGCCACCGGCGACGAGTTCGTGGTCATGCTGACCATGGACGCAAGTCATCACGCGGCGGCCAGATCGGTCGCCAGTTCGATGATCTCCAGCAGCGAAAACCCGCTCCGCGTACCGGACATCGGCCGCGCGCTTTCGGGCAGCCTGGGCATTGCCCTGTTTCCCAACCATGCCGCGAATGCCGATTCGCTGTCGATCGCGGCCGACCGGCGGCGCTACAAGGCCAAGTCCCAGGGCAAGGCGAGCATACGCTTCGCCCACGGCTGAATCGGGCCGCGGCGCTCGCGCGTTCTCCCGGCAAATAATCCATCTCCGACCCGCCTGCATTTCCTGCGTGGCCGGGGTCTGCGCGGGATTGCATCTGCCATGGCTTGTCTATAATGAAACATGTCCACTGCGCCAAGGAGATCGCCATGGGTATCGCAATGAAACTGAGTGATTACCTCAAAACAAACGACGTGCAGTACGAGGTGATGAACCATTCCCACAGCGGCAACAGCATGCAGACCGCAAAAGCATCAAATGTGCCAGCAAGCTGTGTGGCCAAGGCGGTGGTGCTCGAAGACGACACCCACGCGGTAATGGCCGTGCTGCCGGCATCGCGGCGCCTGCAGCTGCGCGAATTGCAGGCGAGCAGCGGCCAGGACCTCAGGCTCGCCACCGAGGCGGAGCTGAAAGGCCTGTTCATCGACTGCGAACCGGGAGCGGTCCCGCCGGTCGGCGCTGTCTACGGCATCGAAACCATCTGGGACGACAGCCTCATGGAGCAGCCCGAGACCTACTTCGAGGCGGGAGACCATGAAACGCTGGTGCACATGAAAACGCGCGATTTCATCGGCCTGATGAAAGGCGCGCGCCACATGGCGTTCAGCGCGCAGATGGACGAGGAGCACCGCCCGCTGTTCTGAGCGTAGAAGAGGTTCACCGACGCAGCGCGCCGGCAGGCGCTTTTAGCGTGCACGCGGGTGGTTCCGGGCTCCGCAGATCCACGCAGCATCGATGCGGTTGAAAAGCGCGACTTGACCCAGGGGGGCGCACCGGCCCCTGGTTCCGACGCGGGGCCAGGCTGCGCTCCAAAATTGCTCGTCCCCGAAAGATTTGGTAAGCGGTGAATTCGGCGTTATTCTGAGCGACCGACGTCTTGGTTTTCCTCGAACCAGCCGGGAGATGCAAGCGATGACCAAGCAACGACTCGTCACCCGCAGCGACTTTGACGGGGTGGTCTGCGCCATCCTGCTCAAGGAACTCAACATGATCGACGAGATCGTGTTCGCCGAACCCAAGGACATGCAGGACGGCAAGGTCGCCATCACCGAGCGCGACATCACCACCAACCTGCCCTACGTGCCCGGCGTGGGCATGGCTTTCGACCATCATTCTTCGGAACTGCTGCGCAACCCCGGGGAGCATCCGAAGCTCATCATCAATCCCGACGCCGCTTCCGCCGCGCGCGTCGTTTTCGAGCATTTCGGCGGCGGACGCACCTTCCCGGAAAGCTTCCATTTCATGATGGAGGCCGTCGACAAGGCGGACTCGGCCCAGTTTCATCGCGACGAGATCCTGCACCCGAACCGCTGGGTGCTGCTCAGCTACCTGATGGATCCGCGCACCGGCCTGGGCCGCTTCCGGAACTTTCGGATCAGCAATCACGACCTGATGCTGGCCCTGATCGATTATTGCCGCGACCATTCCATCGAGGAAATCCTCAGCCTGCCCGACGTCAAGGAGAGGGTGGACCTTTACCTGGAGCACGCACCCAAAGCGACGGAGCAGATCTGGCGCTGCGCTGCCGTCCACGACAAGCTGGTGGTGCTGGACCTGCGCAAGGAAGAGAACATCTGGGCCTGCAACCGGTTCATGGTTTACGCCCTGTTTCCGCAGGCCAATATTTCGATCCACGTCCTGTGGGGCGCGAACAGGCAGAACACGGTGTTTGCGGTCGGCAAGTCGATACTCAACCGCACATCGAAAACCAACATCGGCGCGCTGATGCTCGAATACGGCGGTGGCGGCCACGAAGCCGCCGGTAGCTGCCAGGTGGGCAACGACGCAGCCGATACCGTCCTGGCCAAACTGGTGAAAACCATCAATCAGGACGGTTGATCGGCGGCTTCGACCAGGCGGTCAGACTGCCGCGCGCCGCGCTGGATTGCCGCAAGGCGCGCTGAATATCCCATCCTTTATACTTCCGTTTTTTTGCTGTGGGACGCGACATGGAAAACTCTCCCGCGGAAACCCGCGACCGCTACGGTTACTGGGTTTCCATTCCCACCCGGTGGATGGACGGCGACCCCTACGGCCACGTCAACAACGCGCAGTACTACTCCTTCGTCGACACGGCGGTGACCCGCATGGCGATAGCCAAAGGGGCGCTGCGCGCGCCCGGTTCCAGATCCATAGGCCTGTGCGTGGAAAGCGGCTGCAAGTTTCTCGCTCCGGTCAGCTTTCCGGAGACGATAGACGCGGGCGTGCGGGTCGGTCGGGTCGGCAACTCCAGCCTGCGCTATGAAGTCGGCCTGTTCAAGGCGGACGAGGCGCAGGCGGTGGCGGTCGCGCATTTCACCCATGTCTTCGTCGATCCGGAGACCCGCCGCCCGGCGCCCTTGAGCGAGGACGTCAAAGCGGCGATGCGCGCGCTGATGCTGGTAGCCTAGCGGGATGACCGCTAGCCGACGAGCTTGACCAGATAGTCGTAGGGCCTGCCGATTACGTCCCAGACATGCTCGATGCTCGTCGCATGCGTTTTATTCGATGACATGGAATCCCAGGTCCTTCCGATCCACATCGTGAAAGGGTACAGAATGCAGAACGGGAAGATGCCAAGACACAACACCATGAGAAGCACCGAATAGAGCACGCGGTTCACCGCAAACTTCTTTATCCAGTCAAACAATAAAGACCCATCTCCTGATACAGCCCCGTTCGTTGACATCGCTTGACTCCTTGTGTGGCCAACGCGCCCGCCCCGCAATAGATCGAATGCCATCGCGGGGAGCGTTGCGTTGAACTGCTCAATAGTCCTCCCGTGCCGGACAGGAAGCTATTAGGGTAAGTACCGATACGCGCTCGATAAACGGCGACTCGCGCCGGCGGCTGCCGGGGAGGACAGATTGCGGGAATAGGGGCGCCGGCAGCGCGTTACGGCTGGTTCGCTGCGGTGAGCATCAATAACTTGCGTACAGCTTTTTCTCGTACACAGTCGTGATTTGTGTGCCGTCCCATCTATAGCCGAAGTGCGGGCCCTGAATACAGTTCGACAAGGCAGGCGGCCGAAATACGGCAACGCAGGTTCCGCCTGCATGCCGCACGCTGTCGTAGGCGATGCCATGAGAATTCTTCGTTTTAAGGGAACGGGCCAATGTTTGGCCGGCGGCATAGCTGTCAGGGTCATAAACATCGGCGAGATCATCGCGACCGCGGATATCGTGCAGCTCAGCGTCGAGGTCGGCGAGATAGGTGCGCATGTCCAGCTCTATCGGATCCTCCCGGGTCATCGCGAGAAATCGCGCCCGGTGATAGCGGGTCTCGGCGATCGCGGTCGCCAGCGTGTGCCCGGCGTAATACACGCCGTAGCTTCCGTCGCTGAAGCGGCTGCCTTCGGGATTCAAGTGCGTAAACGCCGCCATGATCGGCGTCGTTCCCGGGCCCGCAATGCGGTCCTCGGGCGGGATGATCGATATGTCTCCCGCTTCCTGCCGCAAGCGCGGGTTGGTCAGATTCTCGACCGCGAACACGGCAGCCAGATCCGCGGGATCGGCGACGCGATCGTAGACACCTATCGGCGGAAACTGACTGGGGATCAGCCGATAGCACGGTTTCCAAGTTACTTTGGACACTCCGGGAATCACGCCCACCCGCCGCGCTGTGCGTCCAGGTACTGGCGCACGATGTAGAGATCCGCAACCTGGCCGGAAAGCATGCGCGCGAGGGCGCTGCGTCCCCCGAACAGCGGCGCCGCGTTAGGCTTTTTGATCCAGGCGTCAGCGGCATCGGGGACGGGCAGCAATACCTGGAGCGCCGAGTAGATGCCGAAAATATAGGACAGCCGTTCCAGCGTGTCCTGAGACAGCGCCGCGCTTTCGCCCTGTTTCCAGCGATAGAACGTGGACCTCGGAGGATTACCCAGCAGCTTTATCTGCTCCTTGTTGCTCAGCCCCCATGCCGCCAGGATGCGAAATACCGTGCGCAAGGCCGGCCGGGAAACTTCCTTGGCGCTGACTGGGGTAGTCGTTTGTAATGATGTGGCTTCCACGATCGATGGTCCCATAATGGACGCTACTATCAGAATAGTCCCACTCTGGAGTTTTTGCCAGCCATTTTCGCCCGCCTGGCGCTTTCAGCGGGCCGGCGCATTTGGCCTGCGGCAGGCGCATACAAAAAGCAGGCAGGGCGCCTGCTGCAATACGCACTGATTTCATGGAGGAATTTGCAGTGGCGCGCGCCGCCATGCCTACGAATTTTGTACTTCAAGACCAAGCGCCGGCGCGATCGGCCGGACAGGCGGCCGCGAGGCTTGAGCCGCAAGCAGAGGATTACATGAGGATTTCGAAGAAATATGCGGCGGATTTTCGCGTCTGGCACGGTGTATGCGTTGGATAGGGTGAGCAACAACGAACCACACGGAGAGAATCATGAGGACCTACACCAACACCCTGACGATGACCGCCCCGGAACTCCTGCTTGCGAATCTGGAAGCCGCCGCGGAAAAATTCAACACCGCTACCGAGCACGTCACGCTGGCCACGAAGACTGTGGTCATGCTCGCCGCTGCCCCGCTGCTCGGACTGCTGTTCGTCCTGGCGCTCCCTGTAGTCAGCGTCGCGCTGACCGCTTATTACGGCGCGCGGTTGATTGCAGTCCACTGGGCCGCGATCGCCAAGCATGTGAAAAACGTGGCGCTGTTCTTCGCCGCCCCCTTCGTCGGACTGGCCTACATCATCGTCCTTCCGTTCGCCGGCTTCGGCGCGGTGTGCTACTACGGGATGAAAGCCGCCAGGAAATAGCGCGCCCCCCGGCTGAGTCTAGCTGGCGATGCGGCGGCCCTAAGGGGCCGCTTCGCGCATGTGCGGACAGAATGCGAAACGCGAACTCCGCAGACCCGCTTATCGCGTTTCGCGTTCCCCTGCCTGCCACGCAGCGGCAATGTCCTTGGCAAGCCGCAGCAGCTTAGGCGCATAGCGCGCAACTTGCGCGTCGGTTTCCGCATCGGATGACGGGAAGCTGATATTCAGGGAGTAGATCGTTCGGTCAGGCGCTATCAGCGGCGCCGCAATCGATACCATGCCGGGCTGCCAGGCGGCCACGCAGTAACCTTTGGCGGCCAGGGCGGCGAAGGCTTGCGCGATCTGCGTTTGCACCTTGGCCCAGCCGCGGGTGTATTTCGCGGCGATATGCTGCAGAATCCGCTGGCGTGCAGCCTTGTCCAGCGCGAACAGGTAGCTGCGGCCCAAGGACGTCAATTCCATGGGCGTGCGCGAGCCGGGAACTATCCTTCTGAATATGCCGCGCCGGCTTTCCCGGACCGATTCCAGATAGACCATTTCGAAATGGTCGGCGACCGCCAGGCCGACATTGATGCTCTCTCCCTCGGCGACATTTTTCATCAGCGGCAGCGCCAGGTCCAGGGCTGGCACATCATCGCGAAACACCTGTGCGAGGCTGAGAAACACCGCGGTCAGCCGATAGGCGCGACTCTCCATGTCGTACGCGAGAAAGCCGCTGTCCACCAGCGACCGCGTCAGGCGGCTTACCGTCGGGCGAGGCAGCCCGGCGCGCTCGGCCAAATCCGCGTTGGTGAGCAGCGAGCCCCCGGAACGAAACGCCCGAAGCAGGAGCAAGCCCCGCTCCAGCGATTGACTTCCGGGAGTCTCCCGAACGAAACGGCCGACCTCCCTGGTGAGCCGCCGGGAAGACGTTCTGGTGAATGTTTTCGTCCTG
>JAJZUN010000575.1 GCA_021848555.1 Pseudomonadota bacterium
TCGAACTCGTTCCCCACTACCTGCGCCGCCAAACTCGCTTCGACGTCGAAATGCAGCGCCAGGCGCTCGCGGATATTGGCCAGCGCCATGCGGTTGCCGGCGCGGTGCTGGTAGTCGGGGTGATAGGGATTGGCGAGCAGCAGCCGCACCTGGTTCTTGTCGCGCGCGATGCGTATGCGCACCGTACCCGCCTCCATGCCCGGCTCTATGCCGTGGTAGATCGCGTTTTCGACCAGCGGCTGCAGCAGCAGCTGCGGCACCAGGGCATCGCCCGGCATCGCGGCGATGTCCCAATCGATATGCAGCCGCTCCCCCAGGCGCAGCTGCTCCAGGTTGAGGTATTGCCGGCACAACGCGAGTTCGTCGTCCAGGGTGCTCAAGCGGCGGTTATCCTGCATCAGCGCGCGAAACAATTCGGCCAAGTCCTCCAGGGCTTCCTCGGCGCGTTTGGGTTCGCTGCGGATCAGCGACAGCACCGCATTGATGCTGTTGAACAGAAAATGCGGACGGATGCGCGCCTGCAACGCCTGCAGCCGGGCGTCGGCCAAGGCGGGCGAGTAGGCCCGCGTGCGCATGGAAAAATAGGCGATGATGCACGCCGTGAGCAGCACCGCGAGCAGGCAGGCCCGCACGATGCCGTACGGGGTTGGCACATCGCCCGGGACCGCGCCGGCATTGAGGACGAGTGCGGTCCAAACCATTTCCAGCAGCATCACGATCGCGATGCCCCAGGCGTCGGGCAGCCGCACAAGCCATTTCGACAGGACGTACAGCGACACCAGGGACAGCAGCAGCACCGGCTCGAGCACGGCACCCAGTTCTGCGAGTTGTTGCAGAACATGCGTGGCATCCCGAGATTGGATCAGCGCCGCAGCAAACCCGCCGAGATTGCCCAGCAGCAGGATGCGCAAAGTGACGCCCAGATTGCGGAAATCCGGCAGCGAGTCGGGGGGGGCGCTTTGATTCTTGTCGGGCACGAATTAGATAGATAAACCAAAGTCATACCGCATTGCGCGAGCTGCGAAAGCGCGTATATTGTGGATTCTGAGCGCATTCAGGGCGGCGGGCAAGAATGCGCGCCGGACGGCGCGGCGGCACGCGGCCATTCCGGCACTTTGTCACACCGGCCACCCGCTCCTGAACCGCTCGTTCCCAAATATTGACCGCTCGTCCACTTTCCCTGGACTGATCCCGGCAGGAACACTAGCATCAAAGCACTAACATGATTATGCTTTGCTCAGGCCGCAGCGCGAACGCCGAAGCAGCCGCTGATTTCGACGAACGCATGGCAGCCGACGACAAACATCCGGTCTAAATGCACAAAGGTAAATCATGACTCCGAAACGACGCAACCGCGGCTTTACCTTGATCGAATTGATGGTAGCCGTAGTGATCGTAGGCATCCTTGCGGCCATCGCCTATCCCTCATACAAGACTTACGTCCTCAAGGGGCATCGCTCCAGCGCCCAGGCCTTCCTCATGGACGCTGCGCAGCGGCAACAGCAATATTTCCTGGATAACCGGAGCTACGCGCCCGACGTCGCCACGCTGTTCGGGACGGCGACGGCAATTCCGAGCGAAGTCTCCCCCTATTATCAGATTACCGTCGCCACCACCGCGGGGCCGCCGCCCACGTTCCTGATCACGGCTACGCCGCAGGGCACTCAGGTCGCAAGCAGCGAGCCGACGCTGACGATAGACCAGGCCGGCACCAAATTGCCTGCAACCGTTTGGTAGCAAGCCCGAATGAAATCCTGCCACCGACGACCAGGCCGCGACCGAACCGGCCAGCAAGGGTTCACTCTGACCGAGCTCCTGATCGCAGTCGTGGTCATCGGTGTTCTGGCTGCCTTGGCCGCCCCTTCATTCAACGACCTCATCAAGAGTCAGAGAATCAAATCCATGGCCAGCGACCTCAATGCATCGCTCACCGTGGCACGCAGCGAAGCCATCAAGCGCAACAAGAACGTGACGATCGCGCCGATAACCGCAGGGGCCTGGCAGGGCGGCTGGCAGATTGCCGATCCGGATAACGCCGGCAGTTTCATCGAAACCCATGCCGCGATCGCGACCCTGACCGCCACCGGGCCGGCCAGCGTGACCTACCGCAACTCCGGCCGCATCGTGGGCACCACTGCGCCGGCGTTCAACATCAGCGCCGTCGGCACCACCGCCCAGCGCTGCGTTTCCGTTGACTTGAGCGGACGCCCTTACGTGAAGGACGGAGCATGTTAGCCCGCCGCCGTCACTGGCGCAGGTCTCAGCGCGGCACCACCATGCTCGAGGTGCTGGTCACCATCGTCATCCTGGCGTTCGGCATGCTCGGGCTGGCCGGTCTGCAGAGCAAGATATTCAGCGCCGAAATGGAGTCCTACCAGCGCGGCCAGGCGATCGTCCTGCTGAACAGCATGATCGAGCGCATCAACGCAAACCGCACCGTCGCCGCCAGCTACGCGCTCGCCGCCGGCACCACTCTGGGAACCGGGGACACCCAGCCCGCCACCTGCCCCACCACGGCAGCCACACCTGCGGCCTTGGTCGCCAAGGATCAATGCGAATGGAGCAATGCGCTCAAAGGGGCGGCCGAGACCAGCGGCACGACCAAAGTCGGCGGGATGATAGGCGCGCTTGGCTGCGTCACGCAGATCCAGGCCGCGGACCCCACGGCCGGCCTGTGCAAGCCGGGCATTTATCTGGTCAGCGTCGCCTGGCAAGGATTGAACGCGACCAGCACCCCTCCTGTAACTTGCGGACAGGGCTCCTTTGGCGCCGACGAGCGCTTGCGCCGCGTGCTTTCGGCGCGCGTCTCCGTGGGCCTGCCTTCGTGCCAATAATCGTAGCCGGACCACAGACATGAGCAAACTGCACCCGCCGACAAACGGCCGCCGCAAAATCCCGCGCGGTTTCTCGCTGATCGAATTGATGATTGCGATTACGCTCGGCCTGCTGATCATGACCGGACTCGTCTCCATCTTTGTCAAGAACAGCCAGGCGCGCACTGAAATCGAGAAAAGCAATCGCCAGCTCGAAAGCGGCCGCTACGCGATCAGCCTGTTGACCGACGACTTGCGCATGGCGGGTTTCCTTGCTGCATTCGATCCCTACGAATTGGTCATTTCGCCCTATGCCCCGCCCCTGGGGCCGGACGCGGTTCTTGGCACTGCCGCGATGACCACCATGCCCGATCCCTGCGACAGCAGCGTCACCAAT
>JAJZUN010000576.1 GCA_021848555.1 Pseudomonadota bacterium
CCGACGATCATATGGTCGGACTACATTTCGCGCCTGATTTCGGTTTGGTGTGTGATCCGGTCGAGCTTGCGCGCGCGCTTGCGCCGCAGGAGAGACCGGTTATCAGCCAGCCGCGCACTGTCTGGACCAGGCGCCTCAAGGAAATCTGGAATGCGCATGCGGCCTGGCCGCAGCGCACGGCCGCCGATGGCATCGACTTCGCGCAGGTGGTGAAGACGGTGCGCGCGCAGGCGAGCGACGATGCCATCGTCTGCCTGGACGCAGGGACGTTTGCGGCGCCGGTCTACCGGCACTTCGGCTTCGTGCCGCCGCAGCGGCTGATGTCGCCGCTGTCCGGCACCATGGGCTACGGCACGCCCGCCGCGATTGCCGCACAGCTGCGCTTTCCCGGGCGACAAGTGATCTGCATGGTGGGCGACGGCGGATTCATGATGACCGGCAACGAGATGATTGCGGCGGTCGAGCGCAAATTGCCCATCTTGTTCATCCTGGCGAACAACGGCAGCTATGCCTCGATCCGGATCCAGCAGGAACTGCATTACCCGGGGCGCGTCGTGGGCACCAATCTGTTCAATCCGGATTTCGAACAGATCGCGCGCGCCTTCGGCATGAAAGCGCAGCGCGTCGTGCGTGAACAGGACGTCGCGGCAGCGGTCGCCGCCGGCCTCGCTGCAGGCGAACCCTATTTCATCGAAATCCGCTCCAGCCTGGCGGTCACGCTGCCGCAGGCGCGCTCAGACTAAGAGTCTGTTGCAATATGAGGGGATATCCCCTCCGGGGACTTCCTGCGGGGCGCCTCCCCTCATACTCCCCTATATCGGGCCGTTGCAAAACTCAATTTGCAACGGGTTCTAAAAACGCAGGATTCCGCGCAGCGCCTTGACCCCTTCCTGCACCGCGTCCGCCGGATTGGGCGCTTGCGGTTTATCGGCCTGAGCCGGAGGCGTATCCGGCTGCGGCGCGGGCGCAGAGCCCGAATCTGCCCCGCGCTGCTGCACCTGCGGCCGACTGCGGCGAGCGCCGCCTTCGCGCTCGGCGAGCATGGTCATCGCCGTCGATTTGAGCCGCAGCTTCACCGCCCATTCCTGTTCCCAGGTCTGCTTCGGGTCCTTGGGCCGCGGTGGATGCACCAGGTTGAGTTCGTTGCCGTAGGCGATGAAATTGAACACGGCGCCTTCGTTCTTGAATATGCCCGCCGGGACGCTGCACTCGGTGGTCTGCGGCGGCAGCACCACTTTTTCGCGGATCAGGCGTTCGACTTCCGCCGGTGCAATGTAATCCATGAGCATCTGGCCCATTTCCTGCACTTCGCTGGAAGACCAGGTCACCATGTCGTTCTTGTCCTCGCCCTGGCCCATGGCGGTGGCGAAATAGCCGGTCGCAGTGGGGACTGTCTTCCATTTCACCGCGAATGCGCCGCCCGCAGTCTTGCGCACCGGCTCGAAAGCGACCGCATCCATGAAATCGTAGCGCTCGTCCACCGAGAACCGGATTTCGGGCGAATAGTTGCCGGCGATGACGTGATCGCCGCGCAGCGATGCGGCCGCCGGGACCGGGCGCGAGTCCTCCTGGTTGGGCCAGATGCCGTAGCTGCGGTTGCGGCCCGGAGACGGTCCGCGCGCCCGAGCAATGGCGTGGCTGCGGAAAACGCGCGCGGCTTCCTGCGAACCGAGCTTGGCAAAATCGATGATCACCGGCTGGCCCGCGCGTACGCTCTCACCGCAGCCCCAGTAGATCAGCATCCTGCCTTTAGGCTGCTGGAACTCCGGCTCCTCCTCGTGTTCGCGCACCGGCTTGCGTTCGAGGCGGGGACTGAGCAAGGGCAGTTTCTGTCCCAGCGCAAGCCCGGGCGGTATGGCATGCTCCGCGCGCGGTTCGCCGCTCGCCGGCTGCGATGAGCCCAGTTCCAGCCTCATTCTCTTGCCGCCCTGCATCCCGGGCGGCATGAAACCGCCCATGCCCGCGGGAATATCCATCCCCATGCCGCCTGCGGTTTCGATGCTCAACCAGTACAGCGCAATCGGCGGCCGGATCTGCTGCGTCTGCGCCAGCAGGGGCAGGGGCAGGGCTGCGGCCATTGCCGCGGCAACAAGGCGTGCATTCATAGCTTACCTTTCTGAGCTGGAAGGATAGGCGGATTATGCCCCAGGTGGCCGCCGCGGCGCATCCGCAGTTGCGGCAGGCCAGGCCCTCGCATCCGGATGTTCGGGGTGAACGGCGGTCAAATGGCCTTTGCCCCAGGCCGAACGGTCCAGTCTGTGTGGGATTTTCCGATTATCCACGTCCCATTTGACCTTAATCAACTTGCGGGCACTAGCTCGGCATAACATTGCGTCGCCCTTTTGCTGATTTCCTCCCATCCTTCTGGGCAAAAGGGATCTTGCGGGCACTCGGCTTTCTATGTTCGAGTGTCCGTTTTTCTTTTATGGGCGGGTTTTGCGAGGCTTTGCCGCGGCAGATGGCGCCTTGACTTTCATCAACACCGGAATTTCGACTGGGCCCTATCCTGCAATTGTGGCGCTGCAAGCGTGAAGCTATAGCCGGGCGCCGGATACACCAATGAAAGGAATCCCCATGAGCTATAAGACGATCCTGGTTCAAATCGGCAGCGATAAACGCTGTACGCTGCGTGTCGAAGTCGCCTTCCGCTTGGCGCGGCAGCACGACGCCCATCTGGTTGCGCTGCATGCGATCGCGCCATTTGAGCCTCCGGGTTACGTCCTGGCGGAGATGGGGCCGGCGATCCTCGAAGCGCAAAAGCATGCGATCGCAACCGAACTGGTGCGCACCGAGGCTGAATTCACCAAACAGGCCGAGAAGGCCGGCATGCGCAACATCGAATGGCGCACAGCCATCGATAATCCGGTGGATGCGATGACTTTGCACGCGCGCTACGCCGATCTGGTGGTGATCGGCCAGACCGATTCGACGGAGGAAACGAATCTGGGCGCCGATTTTCCGGAGCGCCTGGTGCTTGCCGCCGGCCGGCCGGTGCTGATCCTGCCCAGCGCCGGCAACTTTCCCGGCATAGGCAAGAGGATACTCGTAGCCTGGAACGCCGGCCTCGAGGCGACCAGGGCGCTTACCGACGCGATCCCGCTGCTGCAGCGCGCGGATACCGTGCACGTGATGGCGGTCAATCCGCGGCAAGGCGAGCACGGCAACGTGCCCGGCGCCGATATCGGCCTCTACCTTGCGCGCCATGGCGT